>DASPXL010000352.1:0-5067 GCA_035637375.1 Burkholderiales bacterium | reverse complement strand
CCTCCGCCTAGCGAAGCGCCTTCAAAAACTCCGCGATCGAGCGCCAGTACTCGGGTTCGCCCGAGATGCTGTCGTGTCCGGCCCGGGGAACCTCCGCCAGGTCTTGGCGCCGCGCCAGGCTTCGAACAGCGCCCGCGAATGCGGGATCGGAACGACCCGGTCCTCCGTCGCCACCAGGCACAGGAGGGGCGCATCGACCTGCGGCGCGAGGGCAAGCGAGTCGAAGCGGTGCCGCAGCAGCAGCGACACCGGAAGAAAGGGATAGTGCCGCTTCGCCACTTCGACGATGCTGTCGTAGGGCGACACGAGTATTACGCCGCGCAAGGGGCGATGCGCCGCGAGGTGAACGGCGACGCCGCTCCCGAGGCTTCGGCCCATCGCGACGATGCGCCGGGGATCCACGTCCGGGCGTTGTTTCGCATGGTCGTAAATCACCAGCGCGTCTTGGAGGAGCTTCTTCTCGCCGGGCTTGCCCTCGCTTTCGCCGTAGCCGCGAAAGTTCACGAGCAGCAGCGACCAGCCGGAGAACCGGTCCGCGACCTCGGTGAGCCAGGAAACTTCCTCCGCGTTGCCGCCGAAGTAGATGACAAGGGGCGCGGGGATGGCGGCCCCCTTCACGAGCCAGCCGCGCAGCTTTACGCCGTCCGCGGCGACGAGGGTCAGCTCCTCGACATT
Source organism: Burkholderiales bacterium (assembly GCA_035637375.1). Taxonomy (GTDB): domain Bacteria; phylum Pseudomonadota; class Gammaproteobacteria; order Burkholderiales; family SG8-39; genus VBDM01. The sequence continues at coordinate 4,392 of DASPXL010000352.1, read as the reverse complement.
GGGGCGCGGGGCCGGGCGCAAGTCGACCGGCCTCGGAAAGAACATCAGCCGCTCCTGGAAGAGCCACGCGAGCAGCAGCACGCCGATCGCGACTGCGAGCGCGATCTTGACGAGCGAGGCGAACATCAGTGCAGTTTAACCCGCGGCTCGGTCCCGCGTTTCAGTAACCGCGCGAGCGTATCGAGCGCAACGCCGAGGGGTCCGTACAGCGCATACAGATGCATCCTGTACAAGGACAGATACATCAGCCGGGCGAACCAGCCCTCGACGCGGTAGCTCTTGCCCGAGAGAAAACCCATCAGAGATCCGATGGTGCTGTATTGGCCGAGCGACACGAGCGAGCCGAAGTCCCGGTAACGGAACGGGCGCGGCGGCTCCCCGCGCAGCCTGCGCTCGATCGTATCCACCATGTGCGAGGCCTGTTGGTGCGCCGCCTGTGCCGCGGGCGGCACGGGCGGCATCCTCCCCTCGCGCGGAAGCACCGAGCAATCGCCGAGCGCGAAGATGTCCGGGTCGCGCGTCGTCTGCAGCGTCGGCAGGATCACCAGCTGGTTGAGGCGGTTGGTCTCGAGCCCATCGATATCATTGAGGATATCGGCTCCCTTGATTCCAGCCGCCCAGACCGCGATGTCGGCGGGAAAGGACTTGCCGCTCTTGGTCTTCACCTCGCTCGCGGTCACTTCGACCGCCTGCTCCGAGCCCACCACCCGCACGCCCAGTCCTTCCAGGGTCTCGGTCACCGCCTTTGCGATGCGCTCGGGAAGCATCGGCAGGATGCGCGGGCCGGCGTCGATGAGCGTGACGTGGAGAAACCGCTCCGGGTCGATGTTCTCGAGGCCGTATTCGGCGAACACGCGCGTGGTGTTGTGCAGCTCGGCGGCGAGCTCCACGCCGGTCGCGCCGCCGCCGACGATCACCAAGCGCAGTTGCGCCGGCGCGCTGCCCTTCGGCCGGTAGTTCGCCTGGCTGCAGGCGTTGATGAGGCGCCGGTGAAAGCGGTCGGCTTCAGCTGCGGTCTCGAGCGCGAAAGCGTGCTCGGCGACCCCGGGCACGCCGAAGGTGTTCGCGACGCTGCCGATCGCGATCACCAGCGTGTCGTATCGCAGCGTGCGGCGCGGGATGACTTCTTCGCCCCGCTCGTCCATGGTCGGCGCAACCGTGATTTCGCGCCGCGTGCGATCGAGTCCTTCGAAGGCGCCGCAGCGGAAGCTGAAATGATGCCAGCGCGCCTGCGCGAGGTAGTCGAGCTGGTGCGCGTGGATGTCCATGCTGCCTGCGGCGACCTCGTGCAGCAGGGGCTTCCAGAGATGCGTCTCGTTCCGGTCGACCAGCGTGACGGCGGCCCGCCCTTTGCGCCCGAGCCGGTCGCCGAGCCGCGTGGCGAGCTCCAGGCCCCCTGCCCCGCCGCCGACGATGATGACCTGATGTCTATCGCTCATGAAAGTTTAAAGCTTGACGCGGCCGGGGCGCTGATATGATTTCCCTGCCGATTATGCATGACCCGACAAAATCCTATCGAGGGCGCTTCGCGCCTTCTCCCACCGGGCCGCTGCATTTCGGTTCGCTCGTGGCGGCGGTCGGCAGCCGTCTCGATGCGGGCACGCGCGGCGGCAAGTGGTTCGTGCGCATGGAGGACCTGGACCCGCCGCGCGAAGCACCGGGAGCCGCCAGGGCGATTCTCCGGACGCTCGAGGCGTACGGCTTCGAATGGGACGGGAAGGTCGTGTTCCAGAGCCGTCGCGGCGCAGCCTACAGCGAGGCGCTGGCGCGCCTGGAACGCGAGCACGCGGTGTTCCGCTGCGCCTGCACGCGGCGGGAAGTCTCCGACTCGGCCCTTTCTCTTGCGGGCGAGCCGATCTACCCCGGCACCTGCCGCGGCGGGCTTGCGCCGGGGCGCGAGGCGCGCGCGGTCCGCGTGCGGGTGGACAATGGGGTGATCGCATTCGACGACGCCCTCCAGGGCAGGATCGAGCAGAATCTCGCCCGCGAAGTCGGCGATTTCGTCGTGCGGCGCGCCGACGGCCTTTTCGCCTACCAGCTCGCCGTCGTGGTGGATGACTTCGAGCAGGGCATCACCGACGTGGTGCGCGGCGCAGATCTGCTCGCCTCCACGCCGCGGCAAGTCCTGTTGCAGCGCCTGCTCGGCTGCCCGATGCCGCGATACATGCATCTTCCCGTCGCGGTGAACCGAAGCGGCGAGAAGCTCAGCAAGCAGACGCTCGCCCGCCCGCTCGCAATCGAGGACGCACCGGAGCAGCTCGTGCGCGCGCTGCGCTTTCTAGGGCAGGCGCCGCCCGCCGATCTGGCCGTCGCGGACGTCGCGGAGATCTGGAGCTGGGCGCGGCCGAGCTGGCGCAGCGACACGATCCCGCGACAACGCAGCCTCCCGGAACCCGAGGCTCGCTGAGGGCGAATCAGGCCGCTTGGCGTTGCGGCATAAGCACGACCGCAAGTGCCGCGACTACGAGGGCGAGCGCGGCGAAATCGCTCCACTGCGGGCGCTCGCCAAGCATCAGCATCCCGCTGAACACGCCCACGATCGGGATCATCAGCGTGGAGAGCGACGAGACGCTGATCGGCGCGTGGGTCGCAATTTTGATCCACGCCCAGTTGCAGAAGATCGAGCTGACGATCGCATTGTAGACCAGTCCCCACAGGGGCCAGGCGGTGAGCCCGAGCGGCGAAAAGCTTCCGTTCTCGAAAAAAAACGCGCCGGAAAGTACCGGCACGAGTGCAATCAGCATCTGCCAGCCGGTAAAGGAAGTGGTCGGCAGATCGACCGGCCAGCGCTTCATGATGGCGGTGCTCACCGCCCAGCTGATCGCCGATGCGATGAGCAGCAGCGCCCCCGTGGGCGAGCGGCCGACGGCCTGGAGCTCCTCCCCGAGAAGCAGCAGCATCCCGAGCAGACCCAGAATCACTCCGGCGAGCCGCCTCCCGGTCAGCGGCTCGCGCAGGAACCACACGCCGAGCAGCACGCTCCACACCGGAAACGTATAGGCGAGGATCGCGGCGCGGCCCGATTCCATGAACGTGACGCCGTAGACCGCGAGCACGTTCCAGGCGGCGACGTTGAACGCGGCGATCGCGACGAGCCGCGGCCAGCTCCCTTTGGGCACGCGGATCGGCAACCGATTGGCCTGAGCTATCGCGAACAGGCCGGCCGCGCCCGCGATCAGGCACAGGACGCGAAAATGCAGGGGCGCCATCTCGGTCATCACGACCTTCATCACCGGCCAGTTGGAGCCCCACCCAAGGGCGAGCACGACCACCAGCACCATGATCGACGGCGGCAGCGCGTAGGTGCGCCCGCTCATGATTCCGGCCGGTTCATTTCTAGCGCAGAGGTTCCAACGCTACCCGCAGGGGAAATGACGCGATTCATATTAAAAACAAACCTTTATCTCGGAGTATCCACTCACTTTTCGGGTCCTTGTTGAGAACGGGAAAGGGCAGAGCTCAGGGTTAATCCTCTGTTTATATTTACTTTTAATCATTCTTGCGTCCGGCTTTATTGCACTGCAAAAATAATGCTTGACAGCGCATGTTTCTTCAGTAGAATTCGTCATGTTGCACTGCAATAACATATGGGGTTGAGGCAAGGGAAACACCTGGAATTCGCAGCACCGGTTTCTTTTTCAATGCAAGCTGTCTATGGAGATGATCATGTACGTCACACCCGAACAAATCGCCGCCACGAACAAGGCCGGCGTCGAGGCCCTCCTCGGTTTTGCCAATTCCCAGTTCGCCGCTTTTGAGCGCCTGTCCGCCCTGAACTTCAATGCGACCAAGTCCGCGTTTGAAGAAAGCGTCGACCACGCCAAGTCGCTGCTCGGAGCGAAGGACATCCAGGAATTCGTCAACCTGAATACCGCGGTTGCCCAGCCGACCCTGGAAAAGGCCATCGCCTACTCGCGCAGCGTGTACGAGCTCGCCTCCCAGGCACAGGGCGAGCTCGCCAAGCTCGCCGAAGCGCAAGCGGCCGAGTTCAACAAGAACCTGGTCGGGCTCCTCGACAAAATCTCGAAGAACGCGCCGGCCGGATCCGACGTCGCCGTCGCCGCCGTGAAGTCCGCGCTCGCCGCGGCCAACTCGGCCTACGACAGCTTCAACAAGGTGGCGAAGCAGGCCACCGAGATCGCCGAGGCGAACTTCGCCGCAGCGACTTCGAACGCGAAGGAAACCCACAAAAGGCAGCGCGCGGCAGCTTAATCTCGGCAAGTTTCGCGTCCCACAGTCCTCCTCCTCCTTTCTGTGGGCGCCCTAAAGCCCTGGCGCAAGCCAGGGCTTTTTGTTTGCCTCTAAGGCTTTTCCTCCCACCTGCCGCCGAGCGCGGCGACTCCCGCCTTCATCTGCTCGATGGCGGGCTTCACCTCTTTCGGCACGCCGCGC
>DASPXL010000351.1:0-2478 GCA_035637375.1 Burkholderiales bacterium | reverse complement strand
CCGCTCAATTTCTGCTCGAAGTGCGGCGCCAAGCTGGTGCTGCGCGTGCCGCCCGGCGATTCGCTGCCGCGTCATGTCTGCGACGACTGCGGCACCATCCACTATCGCAATCCGCTCGTGGTGGTCGGCACGATCCCGGCGTGGAGGGATCAGGTGTTGCTGTGCAAGCGCGCGATCGAGCCGCGTTACGGGCTGTGGACGCTTCCCTCGGGTTTCATGGAGCTCGGCGAGACCACGGCTCAAGGCGCGCTGCGCGAGACCATGGAGGAAGCGAGAGCGAATATCGAGCTCGGCGAGGTGTTCTCGCTCCTGTCCGTCCCGCACGTGAACCAGGTGCATCTTTTCTACCGCGCCCGGCTCCTCGACCTGAATTTCGCTGCAGGTGAGGAAACGCTGGAGGTGGGGTTGTTCCGCGAAAGCGAGATCCCCTGGGAAACAATCGCCTTTCGTACCACCGCCACGACGCTCCAGCACTTTTTCGCCGACAGAAAAGAGGGGCTGTTCCGCCTGCACGCAGGCGAGATCCTGCCGCCGAAGTGACCTCGCCCACGGCGAGGTCATCCCCGCGTAAGTGACGCGACTGAACGTCGCGTCATTTCCCGGGCGTGGCCGATCTCTTGACACGGTACGCCGACACCCTTTAGCGTTCGGGCAGATTGCCCATGCACAGACGCGATTTCATGTTCGGCTGCGCCGCCTCGGCGCTCGCAGTTTCGCTGCCGGCGGCTCCGGCCGACGCAAGCCCGCGCTTCTACGCCCGCGCACGCTTGGTCGATCCGGGGGGCAGGCCGCTCGAGGCGCGCGCGCTCGCCGCGAACCGGAATTTCATCTTTCACTACCCGTTTGCCGGCACGCCCTGCTTTCTGCTCAACCTCGGCAGGCCCACCAAGCCCTCGGCCCACCTGAAGACCGCGGACTCGCACAGCTACCAGTGGCCGGGCGGCGTAGGCGCCGATCACGGCATCGTCGCCTATTCCGCGATCTGCGCCCACCGGCTGACCTACCCCACCCGCGAGATCAGCTTCATCAGCTACCGCGACGAGAAGTCGGCCGGAAGCCGGTTCGCCCATGTCATCCACTGCTGCTCGGAGCACAGCCAGTACGATCCCGCCGAAGGCGCGAAAGTGGTGGCGGGCCCGGCGCCGCAGCCGCTCGCGGCGATTCTCCTCGAGTACGACCCGGAGAACGACGGCCTGTACGCGGTCGGAACCCTGGGCGGGGAGCTTTTCAACGAGTTTTTCAGCAAGTACGAGTTCCGCCTCGCCCTCGATTACGGCGGGCACGCCCGCGCCGCCGTCGAGGGGCGCTCGATCGTGAACGAGCTCACCGAGTACTGCAGGCAGCAGGTGAAATGCTGAAGGCGGGATGATCCCTTGGCTGGAGCGCGACGCGCCTTTTCCGCCGATCCAGTCGGCGCTCAAGCATCCGAACGGGCTGCTCGCCGCGGGCGGAGATCTCTCCCCCGAGCGCTTGCTCGAGGGTTACCGTCGCGGCATTTTTCCGTGGTTTTCCGAGGGCGACCCGATTTTCTGGTGGAGCCCCGACCCGCGCATGATCCTCTATCCCGAGGAGCTCAAGATATCGCGCTCTTTCGCAAAGACCCTGCGCAACCGCCGCTACGAGGTGCGCTTCGATTCCGCCTTCGGCGAAGTGATGGCGGGCTGCGCCGCGCCGCGCCGGGGCGAGCCCGGGACCTGGATCACGGGCCGGATGCTCGGCGCCTACGCGAGCCTGCACCGGCTCGGATACGCGCACTCGGTCGAAACCTGGATCGACGGAGAGCTTGCCGGAGGACTCTACGGCGTCGCGATCGGCCAGGTGTTTTTCGGCGAATCGATGTTCTCCCGCGCCCGCGACGCCTCCAAGATCGCCCTGGCGGCTCTGGTCGCCCACCTCGAGTCCGTAGACTTCCGGCTTATCGACTGCCAGATGCGCACGCGGCACCTGGAATCGCTCGGCGCGCGCGAGATTCCGCGGCGGCGGTTCTCCCGGCTCCTCGAAGAGTTGATACACTATCCGCGCTCGCCGGGCAGCTGGTCCGGCGCATCCTTCGCGCACGAGCCATGTCGAAGCTGAACGATCTGCCGCATGCGGTACTGCAGTTCTACGTGACGGCGCCCTACCCGTGCAGCTATCTGCCCGGCAGGATGGCGCGCTCGCAGGTCGCCACCCCGAGCCACTTGATCGGCACCGAGCTGTACGCGGACCTGGTGCGGCTCGGCTTTCGCCGCAGCGGCATCTTCACCTACCGGCCCTACTGCGACCACTGCCGCGCCTGCGTCCCGGTGCGCGTCCCCGTCGGGCAGTTTCGCGCCTCGCGCAGCCAGCGCCGCGCCCGGGCGACGCACGAGGCGCTGCAGCCCGCGGTGACCGGCCTGCGCTTTCGCGTCGAGCATTACTCGCTTTACCTGCGCTACCAGGCGAGCCGCCACGCCGGCGGCGGAATGGACCAGGACAGCCGCGACCAGTACTCGCATT
>DASPXL010000350.1:0-1511 GCA_035637375.1 Burkholderiales bacterium | reverse complement strand
TTCGATCTTGCGCAGCTTGGCCGTTTCTGCGGTGCGGACCTCGGAGTAACGGTCGGCGCGCGCCTGCCAGATGCGCGCGATGGCGCCCGAAATCTCCTCGTCGGAGGAGCCTCCGCGCAGCATCCCGCGCAGGTCGTAGCCTGCGGTGGCGAAGAGGCACGTATAGAGCATGCCGTCGGTCGAGAGCCGCGCGCGGGTGCAGGTGCGGCAGAACGCCTGCGTCACCGAGGAGATGACGCCGATCTCCCCAGACCCGTCCCGGTAGCGCCAGCGCTCGGCGACTTCGCCGGTGTAGTTCGGGTCGGTCTGTTCGATCGGCATCTCGGCGTCGATCATCTTGATGACCTCAGCCGAGGGCACTACGTCGTCCATCCGCCAGCCGTTGGTCGCGCCGACGTCCATGTACTCGATGAAGCGCACGATATGGCCGCTGCCCTTGAAGCGGCGCGCCATCGGCACGATCGAATCCTCGTTCGAGCCGCGCTTCACCACCGTGTTGATCTTGACCGGCGCAAGGCCAGCGGCGGCGGCGGCATCGATTCCGGCGAGCACCTCCGAGACCGGGAAGTCGGCGTCGTTCATCATGCGGAACACGCGCTCGTCGAGCGAGTCGAGGCTCACCGTGACGCGCTTCAAGCCCGCGCCTTTGAGCGCGCGCGCTTTTTTCCCGAGCAGCGAGCCGTTGGTCGTGAGCGTGAGATCGAGTCCGGGAATCGCTGCGAGCATCCCGATCAGGCGCTCCAGGTTCTTGCGCAGCAGCGGCTCGCCGCCGGTCAAGCGGATCTTCTCGACGCCTTGGTCTTTGAAGACGCGCGCGAGCCGCGCGATCTCTTCGAAGGTGAGCAGCTCGCTGCGGGCGAGGAAAGGGTAGTCGGGACCGAAGACGTCGCGCGGCATGCAGTAGATGCAGCGGAAGTTGCAGCGGTCGGTGACCGAGATGCGCAGATCGCGCAGATGCCGGCCGAGCGTGTCCGCGCCGGAAACGGGCAATGACCCCGTCTCCGGAAGGGGTTTCGATCGCCTGCCGTCGGTGATGGAGATGACCCGGTCGGTCATGGTTGCGTTCGCCTGTGCAGCCGCGCATCATGAGATGATTCTAGCTGCGTGGTTAGTATAGCCGGAAAAATGGCCTATTCACCCCTCGCCGTCGCGGTCGTCATGGAGCGCACGGCGCTCGACAACCGCTGGCGGTCGGAAAAGTGGGAACCCATCGGGGTCGTGCCCGATACGAGCGGGCCCGTCGCGGGGCCGCGCGTTCTCATCGAGGACAAGTCCCGCTCGCAGTGGTTGCACCCGGGATTCAGGCTGGAGCTGTTCCACGACGAATCGGAGGGCTATTACCTCAACCTGCATTCGCCGCAGCCCTACGTGTTCGTGAACTGGCTCGAGGAGGACGGGAAGGGCGTGCCGAAATCGGTGACGGTGAGCTACAACGAGGCGGCGCGGCAGATGGACGGCGGCGCGCAGGTGGACGGCGTGCCGATGCCGGCCGAATGGATTCCGTGGCTCGA
>DASPXL010000349.1:0-2320 GCA_035637375.1 Burkholderiales bacterium | reverse complement strand
ACCACGGCGGACGTGCTCGAGCGCGAGGCGCTGAGCTGATGCGCTCGGCGTCGGGCGAAAGCAGGAAGGCTGTGGGCGGAGCGATCCTGGTTGTCGAAGACGAGCCGGCGATCCAGGAGCTCATCGCGGTCAATCTCGAGCACGCCGGCCACCAGGTGCTGCGGGCGGCGAACGTGCCCGAAGCCGAGGCGCTGGTGCGCGAAGCGCTGCCCGACTTGGTGCTGCTCGACTGGATGCTGCCCGGACCTCCGGGGCTGAACTTTGCGCGCCAGTTGCGCGCCGACCAGCGCACCAAGGACATCCCGATCATCATGCTCACCGCCCGAGCCGAGGAGCGGGACACGATCGAGGGGCTCGAAAGCGGCGCCGACGACTACGTGACCAAGCCTTTTTCGCCGCGGGAGCTCCTGGCGCGCATCAAGGCGGTGATGCGGCGCCGCGCGCCGCAGCTCACCGACGACATCGTCGAGATCGCGGGCCTCAAGCTCGACCCGGTCGCGCATCGCGTGAGCGCCGCAGGCACGAACGTCGATCTCGGGCCGACCGAGTTCAGGATGCTGCATTTCCTCATGACCCATCCCGAGCGCGTCTACAGCCGCGCGCAGCTGCTCGATGAAGTCTGGGGCGATCACGTCTTCGTCGAGGAGCGCACCGTGGACGTGCACATTCGCCGGCTTCGCCAGGCGCTGGAGGCAAGCCGGCTCGATTGCCTGGTGGAAACGGTCCGCGGCACCGGGTATCGCTTCCGGCGCGCCGCGCGATGAAATTCCGGCTCGGGGGATACCGGGAGCAAAGGTGATGCAGGAAAGCCCTTTCAAAGGTGCACGCGGTGTGCGCCGTCTGCTGAACGCGCTTCGCTATTCCCTGCAAGGTCTTGCGGCCGCGTTCCGGCACGAGGAGGCCTTTCGCCTGGAATTGTTGTTCGCCGTGGTCCTCGTTCCGGCGGCGTTCTTCGTTCCAGCGGGCGGGACTGCGAGGGCCCTGATGATCGCGAGCGTGCTGCTCGTGCTCGTCATCGAGCTGATCAATTCGGCGCTGGAGGCGGCAGTCGACCGCATATCCCTGGAGAACCATCTGCTCGCGAAGCGCGCCAAGGATCTCGGCAGCGCCGCGGTGTTTCTGAGCCTCGCCACCGCCGCGGCCGTATGGCTCCTGGTCCTGTCCGATCTGGTATGAGCGACCTCCTGGTTCGAACCGCGCTCGCCGTTCTGGGCATCGCAGTTCCCGCGTTCCTCGCCGGCTTCCTCTTCGGATCGGTTTGGGGTTGGGGGTTGTTCTCTATCGGGCTCGCTGGGCTCGTGGTTCACCATGTCCGGCATCTTCACCGGCTGCGCGAGTGGGCTTCGCGCTCGCTGTCGGAATCCGTGCCGGAGGGCACCGGCGCGTGGCAAGAGGTCTTCACGCTGCTCTATCGGCGCCAGCGCGCCGAAGTACGTCAGCGCCAGCAACTCGCGCGGCTGCTCGCGCGCTCCCGGCAGGCCGGCCGCGCCCTGCCGTATGGCGTCGCGATTCTGGACGCCGAGTGTCGCATCCTCTGGTGCAACGATTCCGCGGAGGCGCACTTCGGCGTCAGCGCCGACGGGGACCGCGGCCAGCCTATCACCAATCTCGTGCGCCAGCCGGAGTTCGTCGAATATGTCGCGGCGGGCGATTTTTCCAAGCCGCTGCAGCTGAAAACGGCGCGTACCGACGGGCTGGTCCTGTCGATCCAGCTCGTCCCCTATGTCGAGTCGCAGCACCTGCTGCTCTCGCGCGACATCACCCAGTTTTCCCGGATCGAGACCATGCGTCGTGACTTCGTCGCCAACGTCTCGCACGAGCTGCGCACCCCCCTGACGGTCCTCGTTGGCTTTCTCGAAACGATCAAGGAGCTGAAGCTGGACCCGGAGCGCTCGCGCGATTACCTCAAGCTCATGGCCGAGCAGAGCCGGCGCATGCAGCGCATCATCGACGACCTGTTGACGCTCTCGACGCTCGAATCGGCGCCGGAGCCGCCGCAGGAGGGGCGCGTGGAGGTGAGCTCGCTGCTTGCGCGGGTCCGCGGCGAGGCCGAGGGTTTGTCCGCCGGACGCCATCGAGTGCTGCTCGACGCCGAGCCGGGATTCGATCTGCTCGGTTCGGAGTCCGAGATCGCGAGCGCCTTCGGCAACCTCGCGAGCAACGCGATCCGCTACACACCGTCCGGGGGCGAAGTGCGCCTTCTCTGGCGCGCTTCGCAGAAAGGCGCGGAATTCGCCGTCGAGGACACCGGCGTCGGCATCGAGGCCGAGCACATCCCGCGGCTCACCGAGCGCTTCTACCGCGTCGACCGCGGCCGCTC
>DASPXL010000348.1:0-3733 GCA_035637375.1 Burkholderiales bacterium | reverse complement strand
AAACAGATCGTCACCGATCCGGCCTCGACGAACCGGCGAGATCAAGTCTACGCCGAGCAGGTCCGCATATTGTACCGGCATGTTCCAGTAGCGTTTCCAATTAATGCGGCGATCGGCGTTATGGTGTCGATCATGGTGTGGGGTTTCGTACCGCCGGTTTCCATATTCGCCTGGCTGGCCTGCGTGTTGGCCGCTGTAGCGCTGCGTTTTGCCCTGTGGTATTTCTATCGCCGTGCCGCGCCGTCGCCGCACGAGGCGCGCAGATGGGGGCGGCGTCTCGTTTTCGCGATGCTGTGTTCCGGGGTGGCGTGGGGCTCTGCGTCGGTCGTTTTGTTCGCACCGGATGCCGTGCCGCAGCAGCTGGGCGTCCTCGTCACGGTAGTGGGTCTCGCCGCCGGGGTGATGCTTTCCACCGCCTGTTACGTACCCGTGTTTTACGCCTTTCTGATCCCGAGCTTGCTGCCGTTTTCGGTCGTGTTCTTCATTCAGGGAACGCCATTTTTCGCCGTGATCGCCGGGCTGATCGTCATAGGCACTGTGGGCATGATGCTGGTTGCCAGGGAAAGCTACAGGACGATAATAGAACTTGTCACGCTCCGTTTGGAGCTTGGCGTGCAAAAGGAGGCGGCCGAGCGCGCCAACATCGCCAAATCGAAATTTCTGGCCGCAGCCAGCCACGACTTGCGGCAGCCCTTGCATGCCCTGGCGTTGTTCGTCAGCACGTTCGACGAACGTATTCACGACGCTGTGGAGCGCGTGACGTTCAGCAACATCAAGCGCTCGATCGCGGCGCTCGACGGACTTTTCAACGCGTTGCTTGATATTTCAAAGCTCGACGCGGGCGTCATTCAACCCGATTTCCAAAATCTCTCGATGAAGCCACTGCTTGAACGTTTGGAGGCGGAGTACGCGCCCCAGGCGAAGGCGAAGAAATTGGGGTGGCGCACCGTCGGCCGCGATATCGTTGTACATAGCGACCCCGTGCTGCTCGAAACCATCCTGCGCAACCTGATCAGCAATGCGATCCGGTATACCGACAAGGGCGAGATCGCGGTGGATTGCCGGTCGAGCGATGGTCGGATCCATATCGACGTGATTGACACCGGCATCGGCATACCGCAGGACCAGCAACACGAGGTTTTCCGTGAATTTCACCAACTGGGCAACCCGGAACGCGACCGCACCAAGGGGCTGGGTTTAGGGCTGGCGATCGTCGATCGATTGGCGAAGCTTCTGGGTCACAGCATCCATGTGGACTCATCACCGGGCGGGGGCTCGCGGTTCAGCGTCGAGCTCTCGCCCGGCGACCCGGCGGCGCTAAGTTTCGCGGCATCACCGGCTCTGGAGGAAACGCCGGGAAATCTGGCGGGCGTCGTGGTGGTCGTGGTCGACGACGAAGCCGATATCCGCGAGGCCATGCAGCAGGTTCTTGAGGGATGGGGTTGCGAGGCGGTGGTTGCCGCCTCGGACCGGGAAGCAGAGGAAAAGCTTTCCGAGCTTTCTCGCGCACCGGACGTGATCATCGCCGACTATCGCTTGCGCGACAACCGAACAGGAGTCCAGGCGATTGAACGCCTCTGCGCGCGATTTGGACGTGATATACCCGGGGTGATCGTGAGCGGAGACATCGCGCCGGAGCGCCTGCAGGAAGCGCAGGCCAGCGGCCACACGTTACTGCACAAGCCGGTCGCGCCGGCGAAGCTGCGCGCTTTCATATGGCATGCCAAGCGCGGCAAAACCAAGCGCAAGGGTTTAACGCCGTCGAACGCCCGGTCTTAATTTCTCACGTCGCCTTTATCAATCCCAGCTTTTTCGCCGTCATGGCCACCTGAGTTCTGTTGACGGCATTGAGCGCTTTCATGATCGCGCTTACGTGCACCTTGACGGTCGCCTCGGATAGATCCAGCTCGCGGGCGATCATCTTGTTCGACTTGCCCTGGACGACGAGCGACAGCACGCCGAGCTGACGCGGCGTCAGTCTCGACGAAGCGGCCGATGCGTGGGATTGTGCGCGGATCGCGCTTTCCCGTACCAGGGCCGGCGGTACGTATATACCCCCGGATAACACCAGTCGCAGCGCGCTGAGTATCACCTGCGCGGTTTCACTCTTGGAGATGAATCCCATCGCCCCCGCCTCCAGCGCGCGCCGCATATCGGCGGGATCTTCGGAGGAAGACAGCACCACGATGGGCAGCGCCGGGCTGCGCTCCAATAGCAGCGACATGGCCTCGAATCCGTCCATACCGGGCATTTTCAAGTCGAGCAGCGCGAGGTCCAGATCCGGGTTCAACGCGGAAAGCGACAGCGCCTGCTCGCAATTCGGGGCTTCGATGACCGTGACGCCGGCGCCGAACTGCAGCAAAACGTGGCGCAGCCCTTCGCGAAACAGCGCGTGATCGTCGGCGATCAGGATCTTCATATCCCCGTCAGCGGTTCCCCGGCACGGTTGTCCATCGAACTCCAATTCTTACACCACTACTGCGGTCGATGATCTAAAACTTAAGTCGTAATTCTTCAGGGGGAACGTATTAGAACTCCTGGTCGATATATTTTTCAACTCTATTCCCGGAATATTCTCCATCGCCTTAGACATCCAACAGGCGGTGTAGCGTTGAGCATAGCGCCGGAAGGGACCTTGATGTTCGGCAAGCATCGGGCCGCTATCTTGGTCAGGTGGCGCGGGTAAGATAAGGCGAGTGGGGCGGGCGACGAATCCACCCACCGCGGAAGGGAGGGTGCCGCCATGGCGCACAAACGAACGCCCGCTCGAGCCTTGGGGCCCGCCAAGCTCGATCGCCCGCGGCTCGAGCGCGTCTACCCGCGCGTGCGTCTGTTTCGCGCGCTGGAGCGGGCGCGCACCCGGCCGCTGGTATGGGTGTCCGCGCCGGCCGGCGCCGGCAAGACCTCGCTGGTGGGCAGTTACCTCTCGTACAAACGGGAAAAGCATATCTGGTACCAGGTCGACGCGGGCGATGGCGACCCGGCGACGTTCTTCTACTATCTGACCGCGGCCGCCAAGCGGCTGCACCGCGGGATCGAGTTGCCGCTGTTCACCGTCGAGTATCAGGCGAGCCTGGAGGTCTACGCGCGCAACTACTTCCGGCGGCTGTTCGGCCGCGCGCGCGGGCGGCGCGCGCTCGTGCTGGACAACTACCAGGAAGTCGGCGCCGAGAGCGCGCTGCACGAGGTGATCCGCGTGGCGGCGCAAGAAGCGCCGCGGGGCGTCACGATCTTCGTGGCGAGCCGCGCCGACCCGCCCGTGGCGTTCAGCCGCCTGGAGGCCTCTGACGGCCTCGCCCGCATCGGTTGGGAGGACATCCGCCTGTCCGAGGAAGAGACCACCGGCATCGTTCACCTCAAGCGCGATAAAGAGCCGCTGGCGACGGACGTCATTCAGGAGATCCACCACTATGCCGACGGCTGGGCCGCGGCGCTGGTGCTGATGCTGGAACGCCTCAAGAACCGGCCTCTCGCCCGGCCGATCGCCACGCATCGCAGCCAAGCTGACATCTTTCATTACTTCGCGAACGAGATCCTGGAGCGGTCCGCGCCGGCGGTCCAGGAGTTTCTCATCCAGACCGCGCTGCTCGAACGATTCTCCGCCGGCATGTCGGCGGCGCTCACCGGAAACGCCTGCGCCGAGCACTTCCTGCGCGACCTCGTGGCGAGCAACTATTTCACCGTCGAGCACGCCGCGGCGGTGGCGACCTACGAGTACCACCCGCTGTTCCAG
>DASPXL010000347.1:0-4745 GCA_035637375.1 Burkholderiales bacterium | reverse complement strand
GCAGGACCGAGCAGTTCGAGCGCGATTTCTGGAGCGGCTCGGACCTCGCCGCCATGTACCAGAGCGCGGTCAACCACCGGCACTCGACCGGGAGCCTCGAGCGGATCTTCGAGGCCGGATTCCGGGAGTTCGCGAAGCTGAGGGGCCAGCGCGGCACCGCCGACCCGAGCGTGATGGTGGACGGCGCCCGCCGCGCGATGCGCGCGACCTACCAGCGCGAGATGGACCGGCTCGAATCGAATCTCGCCTTCCTCGCCTCGGTGGGCTCGGTGAGCCCTTACGTGGGGCTCCTCGGCACGGTGTGGGGCATCATGCACGCGTTCCGCGGCCTGGCCAACGTGGTGCAGGCGACGCTCGCCGCCGTCGCTCCCGGGATCGCCGAGGCGCTGGTCGCCACCGCGATCGGCCTCTTCGCCGCGATACCCGCGGTGGTGGCCTACAACCGCTTCTCCCACGACGTCGACCGGCTCGCGGTGCGCTTCGAGAGCTTCATGGAGGAGTTTTCCAACATCCTGCAGCGGCAGCCGCAGCCCAGACCCGCCGCCACGCAAGAAACGCGGGCCTGAAGCCATGCGCTCCCGCCGCTTGATGAACCAAATCAACGTCGTCCCCTACGTGGACGTGATGCTGGTGCTGCTCGTCATTTTCATGGTCACCGCGCCGCTCGTGAATCCGGGCGTGATCGATCTTCCCAGCGTGGGCAAGTCATCGCAGCCGCCGGCGGCGCCGCTCGAGGTGATCGTGCGGCGCGACCAGTCCTTGATGCTGCGCGAGCGCGACAAGGGCGCGGCCGACGAGCGCGCGGTGTCGACGGCGCAGCTGGTCGCGGCGCTGCGCGAGAAGCAGAGAAAGAACCGCGATCAGCCGGTGGTGATCTCCGCCGACAAGGACGTGCGCTACGAGGCGGTGCTGAAGGTGATGGACGAGCTGCAGCGCCAGAACATCAGGCGCGTCGGCCTGCTGGTGAAGCCCGCTTCGCCATGAGCTACGCGATCCCCGCGGACGAGCCGGGCGGCGTCGCCCCGGCGGTGCTGTCGGTGATGGTGCACCTCGCGCTCCTCGCCGTGCTGATTTTCGGCCTGCGCTGGCAGACGAGGCACCCGGACGCTGTAGTAGCTGAACTTTGGAGCGAGTTGCCGGCGAGCGAACCGCCTGCGCCCACGATCGAACCGAAGCCTGAAGTCAAACCACAGCTGAAGCTCGAGTCCAAGCTCGAGCAGATACCGGCGAAGCCCGACATCGCGATCGAGCGGGAAAAGAAGCCCGCGAAGAAGAAGGAGGAGCCGCCGGTCAGGTTCGACATGACCCAGAGAATCCGGGAGCAGCTCGCGCAGGAGCAACAGGCGCTCAAGCGGACCCGCGAGCGCAAGGACGTCCTCAAGCAGTTCACCTCACCACCTACGGCAGGGTTGCCGGACGCGGGCTACATCGACAAGATCCGGGCCAAAATCAAGACGAACATCAACACGCCGTCGGAGATCAAGGGAAACCCGGAGGTGGTCTTCAACATCGTGCAGCTGCCCACGGGCGAGGTGTTCTCGGTGCGGCTCGTCAAAACGAGCGGCAATGCGCTCCTGGACTCCGCCGTCGAACGGGCTATTCTGAAGAGCTCCCCGCTGCCGAAGCCCGATCGACCCGAGCAATGGTTGCGCGAGTTCAATATCAGCTTTAGACCCCTGGAATGAGCGCGCGGACGTTTGCCCCGCTCCTTGCGGCGATCCTGCTCCTCGCGGGGCCAGCCCGAGCCCAGCTCACCATCGAGATCATCGGGGGCGGCGCCAACCAGATTCCCATCGCGGTGCTCCCCTTCGCGGGGGAGTCGGCGCTCCCCCAGAGCATCACCGAAATCGTGGAGCAGGACCTCTCGCGCAGCGGCCGCTTTCGCGCGCTTTTTGTCGGCGGGATAACTCAGGTTCCCGCCGAGATCTCCCAGGTCGATTTCGCGGAATGGAAAAGTCGCCTCGCCGACGCCATGGTCATCGGGCAGGCACAACGGCTTCCCGACGGAAAGTTCGAAGTGCGCTTTCGCCTGCTCGATGTGCTCAAGCAGTCCCAGATCAGCAGCTCGGTGTACACGCTTTCCGCCGGGCAGATTCGGCTCACCGCTCACAAGATCGCGGATTTCATCTATGAGAAGCTGACCGGCGAGCGCGGCGTGTTCGGCACGAAAATCGCCTACGTGGTCAAGCACGGTTCACGCTTCGAATTGCGCGTCGCCGACGCGGACGGGCAGAACGCTCAACCGATGGTGATTTCCTCCGAACCCATCATGTCGTTGGCCTGGTCGCCGGATGGAACGCGGATGGCCTACGTCTCGTTTCAGAACAAGAAACCGATCCTCTTCGTGCAGGGTCTTTCCGCGAGCCAGCAGCCGGCGCCAGTGGCGAACTACAAGGGCTCGAACAGCGCACCGGCCTGGTCCCCGGACGGCAAGCAACTGGCGGCCGTGCTCACCAAGGACGGAAGCTCGCAGATCTACCTGATGAACGCCGACGGGACGAACCTGCGGCGGATCACCTTTTCCGGGTTCATCGATACGGAACCATTTTTCACTCCGGACGGTCGATCCATCTACTTCACTTCGGACAGGGGGGGCAGTCCCCAGATCTATCGCATGCCGGCGAAAGGGGGAGAGGCAGTGCGCGTGACCTTCGAAGGCGATTACAATGTGTCCCCGCGCCTCAGCCCGGAGGGGAAGACCCTGGTCTACGTCTCGCGCAACGACGGGCGTTTCCAGGTCATGGCCATGGACCTCGAGACCCGGCAGATTCAGACCTTGACCGACGGCTACCGCGATGAATCTCCGACTTTTGCGCCCAACGGGAGGATGATTCTGTACGCGACCGACGTCGACAACCGCGGCGTGCTCGCCGCGGTATCCAGCGACGGCCGCTTCAGGCAGCGGCTCTCCGTCCAGGCGGCCGATGTCCGCGAGCCGTCCTGGGGTCCGTTCATAGGAAACTAAGAGGCCGTCACAGAATGACCGTTGCGGCCGTAAATCGGGGGAGCAGGAGGGGAAGGACCCCCTCGTTTTGTCAAGCACTCAAAAGGAGATCGCCATGAAGAAAGCTTTGCTCTCTGCCCTGGCTCTGGCATTGCTGTACGGATGCGCGAGCCAGCCCACCGAACCCGAAAAGCCCAGCGTCGCCCCGGCCCCTTCGCGTGCGCCGGTCACGACGAGCCCCGTCCAGACTCCCGCGTCGAGCAGCGTCCCTTCGAAGCGTTCGGTCTTCTACGACTACGACAAGTCGGACATCAAGGACGAGTACCGGCCGATCCTGCAGGCCCACGGCCAGTATCTCGCCGAGCACCGCGGCACGAAAATGCTCGTCCAGGGCAACTGCGACGAGCGCGGCAGCCGCGAATACAACATCGCGCTCGGGCAGCGCCGCGCCGAGGGCGTGAAGCGCATGCTCGTGCTGATGGGCGCGACCGGGTCGCAGGTCGAAGCGGTCAGCCTCGGCGAGGAGAAGCCGCGCTGCACCGACCACAACGAAGGGTGCTGGTCGCAGAACCGCCGCGGCGACATGCTCTACGGCGGCGAGTACTGAGCGAGCGGGTCTGAACGATATCCGCCGTGCGGAAATCCCCCCCGCATCCCCTTTGTCAGGGGAGGAGGCCCAGTTTCTTGCCGAAGGCCGGCGCGCGCCTGGCGCGCGGGGGGATTTTTCTCGGGGCGTTTCTCGTGCCGCTTCTCGCCCACGCGGCCCTGTTCGACGACGACGAGGCGCGCAGGCAGATCGTGCAGCTGAGGAACCAGGTCGAGAGCCGCCAGAAGTCGATCGAGGAACGCCTCTCGGCGATCGACGCGCGCCTTGCGCAGATGGACTCCTCCGGCCAGAACCGCGCGGTCGATCTCGCCCAGCTGCTCGATTCGCTCAAGCAGGACCTCGCGAAGCTGCGCGGGCAGGTCGAAGTGCTCGCGAACCAGACGGAAATCCTCGAACGGCGGCAGAAGGAACTCTACGTCGACCTGGACAACCGCCTGAGAAGGCTCGAGCAGACGCAATCGCGGTTGCAGGACAAACTGAGCCAGGGCGAGCGCAGCGCGGCCTCCGAGAAGCAGGCGTACGAGGCGGCGCTCAACCAGTTCAAGCTCGGCAACTACCAGCTCGCGATCACCAGCTTCCAGAGCTTCATGACCAATTTCGCGAGCAGCGAGCTCGTGCCCTCGGCGCAATACTGGATCGGCAACGCCCATTACGCGATGCGCGACTACAAGGGCGCGATCGCCGCCCAGCAGAAGGTGGTCAAGTTGTGGCCCGAGAATCCCAGGGCGCCCGACGCGCTGCTCAATATCGCGAGCTCCCAGTCGGAGCTGGGACAGAGCAACGCCTCGCGCGAGACGCTGCGCGCGCTCGTCAAGAAGTATCCCTCGAGCCCGGCGGCCGAGCAGGCCAAGCAGCGCCTCATACGGAAGTAGTCGGGAATCCAGTCATAATTCTCGTCATGCCCGCGAAAGCGGGCATCCAGAGGGTCTGGGGTCCCCGCTCCCCGATTAAAACATTCGGGGACGGGTTTCGCGGGAACGGCGAAAGACCTGAGCGTTCCAGACCGAGACGGAGCAACCCGGCGTGACCTCGACCGATCCAGCAGCGCTCGCTTCCATCGTGGTGTGGGGCGCCTTCGCGCTCGCTTTCGTCTTCGGCGCCGTCGGCAACAAGACGCAGTTCTGCACCATGGGGGCGGTGTCCGACGTCGTCAACATGGGCGACTGGAACCGCATGCGCATGTGGCTGCTCGCC
>DASPXL010000346.1:0-1809 GCA_035637375.1 Burkholderiales bacterium | reverse complement strand
TCGCGCAGATAGTCCCACGAATAGATCCCGGTGCCGTGCCCGTCGGAAAAATGCGGCTGTACCGCGTAGCTGCCCACGGGCTCCAGGCTCAGGATATCGACCTCCTTCTTGCCGGACTGGAGGACTTCCTGTCCCGGCCCGTGGCCGCGGACTTCCGCTGAAGGGGAGTGCACGCGCAGGAATTCGTAGGGCAGCTCGAAATGGCTGCCGTCGGAAAACGAAATCTCGAGCACCCGGGACTTCTGGTGAAGCTTGATCTCGGTTGGACTCGGTCTGTCCGCGGCTGCCATGACGCGCGCGACGGCGAATGAACGGCAATGAGATCTTAAGTTTAGCAGGCTGTTGAAAAACGCTTCCCGAACGGGTTTGAGAGGGAAGCGTTTTTCTGCAGCCTCCGATTTGGGGGATATAAAGGGGGCGTGCCCCCTTTTCAACCTGTTAGGCCGCCTCGAACGTGACTCGCTCGAAATCGGCGCCGCGGTCGATGACCGTTGCGAGTCGCACCTGTCGCGCGCTGTCGGTGTACACCTCGATCGCCCGCTCCGGCTTGAACCAGCCTGAGGGCAGGACGAGCGTCTCGGGGGCCTTGAGGGCGGCGACCGCCGGCAGCATAAGGGCCGGTGCGTAAGGCTCGCTTGAGGCATGTGCTCCCCGGACCGCGACTCCGAGCGGGACGCCGGGGAGGATCTGCACGCCGATGCACAGCTCGAATTGCTGTGAAACCGACAGCCACCGGACCGTGCAAAGAAGAAAGGCTTTCGCGTCGGCGAGCCGGATCCCGAGCAGCTGACCGAGCACCAGGCGCGAAGTCGCCGCCGGATCGACGCGCTGGAGCCTCACCCCGGACGCGCTCTCGTCCTTGATCTGCCAGGTCTCAGCGACGAAATTCGCCGCGGGGACGCGCTCGTCCTGGCGCGCGACGACCCGCCCGAGGGTCGCTATCTGCTCGTGCTGCACCTGAGACAGCTCCCGGGACGCGCCCGGCATGCGGAACGTCCCGCCGGTGACGAACTGTTGCACGGCGGCCATCCCGGAGCAGATCTGGGCGGTGCCGCTCGCGCCGTGGCGCGGATACGCCCGCGACTGCCCCTCCTCGCACCATCGCCGATAGAGCATCACCAGCAGGCTTTGCGCAAGGGAAGCTGTGACCTCCTCGCCGAGGCCGAGCGCCGCGGGGGTTTCGCCCTTCTTCAGCAGGCCGACGCGTTTGCGCACGCTCTCGCCGACTTCCTGGATATCGAGGACCCGGATCTTTTCGCCCTCGGGGGCGCGGCGCGAGGCGCCGGCCGCGCCGGCCAGATCGACGACGAGCGGCGCGGGACCGTCGCCGGCGGCGCCCGCCGCCGGCCCGATCGAGATCTTGCGCGCCCAGCTCTCGAGCCACAGCGAAATGAGCTCGATCTGGCGCGGCGTGAGCTTGCTGGGGCTGGCGAGATGGAGCAGCAGGACCTGAGCGTAGGTCTCGACGCAGTTCGTCTCTCCGTTCTCGCGGACCGGATGCGCGACGCCGTCGGCGGCGACTTTCCGCTCCTCGGCGAAAGCGTAGACGCCGTGGAGCATCTTCCATTCGCGCTCACCGACGTCCTGATAGGCCCCGTAACAGGCCAGGAGCTTCTGCCCCGTGCACCACAATGCGCGCTGGCATACGAGCCCCGCGCTCACGCCGGAGGCGCCGCCGGCGACCGCAGGCAGGCAGTGTTGATAGCCGTTTGAGAGCGCGTCCCACAGAGCGTTCACCTTGTGGAGGATCTCGCGCTCGAGCTTCGCGAGCGGCGCCGGACGGGTGGAGAATTTCTTGGAAAGCTCCTT
>DASPXL010000345.1:0-10010 GCA_035637375.1 Burkholderiales bacterium | reverse complement strand
GAAGAACATGCGCGACTCCTACGGCATGGGGTTTCGGATCGTGACCGCGTCGGGCGTGGTCCTGCGGGCCGACCTCGCCCACGGCAAGGAGGGCATCAACGCCGCGATCTTCATCGGCTACCCGTGGGAGCTTTAATGCGGCTCATTTGAACGGGTGGCGCAGCACGATGGTCTCGTTTCTGTCCGCACCGGTGGAGATCATGTCCACCGGCACGCCGCAGACCGATTGCAGGCGCTCGAGGTAGGCTCGCGCCGGCCCGGGCAGTTTTTCGTAGGCGCTCAGACCGACGGTGCTTTCCCGCCATCCGGCAAGCTCTTCGTATACGGGCTCGCAGCGCGCGGCGTCTTCCGCCCCGAGCGGCAGCAGCTCGTGGAGCGCGCCGTCGATGCGGTAGCCGGTGCACAGCCTGACCTTCTCCATGCCGTCGAGCACGTCGAGCTTGGTGATGCAAAGCCCCGACACGCCGTTGATCTGGATCGAGCGCCTGAGCGCTGCGGCGTCGAACCAGCCGCAGCGGCGCGGCCTTCCCGTGGTCGCGCCGAATTCCTGGCCGCGGGTGCGCAGCAGCTCACCCGTGCTGTCGCCGAGCTCGGTGGGAAACGGGCCCGAGCCGACGCGGGTCGTATACGCCTTGGTGATGCCGAGCACGTAATGCAGCATCTGCGGTCCGATGCCGGCGCCCGCCGCCGCCGCCCCGGCGACGCAGTTGCTCGAGGTCACGTACGGGTAAGTGCCGTGATCGACGTCGAGCAAAGCGCCTTGAGCGCCCTCGAACAGCAGGTTCTTTCCCGCGTTGTTCGCCTCGTAGAGCGCGCGCGAGACGTCCGCGGCCAAGGGTTTGAGCCGCGGCGCGAGCGCAAGCGCCTCGTCCCGCGTTCTTTCGAAATCGACGGGCTTGGCGCCGAGGTATTTCGTCAGCACGAAGTTGTGGAAGTCGAGCAGCGGCTCGAGCTTCGCCGAAAAGCGCTCCGGCACCAGAAGGTCGCGCAGGCGGATCGCGCGCCGCGCGATCTTGTCTTCGTAAGCCGGCCCGATGCCGCGGCCGGTGGTGCCGATTTTCGCGGCGCCCTGCGCCGATTCACGCGCGACGTCGATCGCCGCGTGATACGGGAGGATCAGAGGGCAGGCCTCGGAGATGCGCAGGCGCGCGGCGACCTCGACGCCGGCGCCTTCGAGCTCGTCCATCTCCTCGACCAGCGCCTGCGGCGAAAGCACCACGCCGTTGCCGATGTAGCAGGTCACGCCCTTCCTGAGGATGCCCGAGGGGACGAGGTGCAGCACGGTCTTCCTGCCGCCGATCACCAGCGTGTGCCCGGCGTTGTGCCCGCCCTGGAAGCGCACCACCCCTTGGGCGTGGTCGGTAAGCCAGTCCACGACCTTGCCCTTGCCTTCGTCACCCCACTGGGTGCCTATGACGACGACGTTCTTGGCCACCGTTTTCAGCTCTTGTCCAGTTTGCGCACGGTCCACTCGCCAGCGAGCTTGACGAGCTCGCGGTCGCAGTCGGGCTCAACGCCCTCGGCGGCGTGTCCGGGAAGCCCGACCACCACGACTTCCCCACCGGTTCGCAGCTTGCGGATTGCCGTGACGAGGCCCTCATCGTCCGAGTACGGTGCTCGAATGGCAGCCGCTTCCGCCTCGTGCGGCGCAGTGCGCGCGAGATCGCGCAGGTCCATGCTGAAGCCGGTTGCCGGGCGCCCGCGGCCGAATGCCCTTCCGACCTCGTCGTAACGCCCGCCAAGAGCGACCGCGCTGGCCACGCCCGGCGCATAGGCCGCAAACACCACCCCGCTGTGGTAGTGGTATCCACGAAGATCCGCCAGATCCACCGACACGGGGATACTGCCGCTGCGGGAGAGAACCTTGAGGTTCTCGAGCGCCGCGTCGATTTCAGGGTACTTGGGCAGCACGCGCCGGGCGCGCTCGAGCACGGTGCCGTCGCCGTAGAGCTCCGGAAGGGCGAGCAATGCCTCGCGCGTCGCTTCCGGCATGGATTGCGTCACCACGCGCAGCGCCGGCAGATCCTTGCCCTCCAGGGCTTCATACAGCTCCGACTCGAGCTCGGCGGCCAACCCGCCGTGCCGGCAGATCGCGCGGAACACGGCCACGTGGCCGATGTCCAGGCGCGCCCCGGAGATGCCGCATGCGGCCAGGGCTTCGATGAGCAGCGTCTGGATCTCCAGATCGCTCTCTATTCCGGCGTGGCCGTAGATCTCGGCGCCGATCTGCAGCGGTTCCCGGGTCGAGTCCAGGCCCCGCGGCCGGGTAAGCAGCACGCTTCCCGCATAGCACAGCCGCGTGACGCCCTTTCTGTCCAGCAAGCGTGCATCGATGCGCGCGACCTGCGGCGTGATGTCGGCGCGCAAGCCCATCATTCGCCCGGAAAGCTGGTCGACCAGCTTGAACGTGCGAAGATCGAGGTCGTGCCCGGTGCCGGTCAGCAGCGATTCCAGGTATTCGAGCATGGGAGGAATCACCAGTTGGTAGCCGTGAACGCGGAACAGCTCCAGCAGCCTCGCGCGCATGCGCTCGATGCGCTGCGCCTGCGGCGGCAGGATGTCCTCGATGTTTTCCGGAAGGAGCCAGTTGCGCACGGCCATTCACGCCCCTACCTCGCAAAATAGAGGATCAGCAGGCCGACCAGCATCGAGGAGAGCCCGAAGAAGCGGATCTGGCCGTCAGTAAATTCGGTGATGCGGCGAAAGGTTTCGCGCCACAAGGTCGGCAGCAGAAACGGCAGGACGCCCTCGATCACCAGCATCAGGGCAAAAGCCATGAGGAAAGTGGTGCCCATTCACTTGCCGCCCTTCCCGAGGTTCTTGAAGTACCGGAAGAACTCCGAGCTCGGATCGAGCACCAGCACGTCGCCCTTGTTCTTGAAGGCGGCGCGGTAGGCTTCGAGGCTGCGGTAAAAAGCGTAGAACTCGGGATTCTCGTTGAAAGCGCGCGCGTAGATCGCCGCGGCCCTGGCGTCGCCTTCGCCCTTGACGCGCTGCGCGTCGCGGTAGGCCTCGGCGATGATGACCTCGCGCTGCTTGTCGGCGTCGGCGCGGATCTTCTCGGCTTCGGCGGAACCGTTGGAGCGCAGCTCGGAGGCGACGCGCTTGCGCTCGGACTCCATCCGGCGGTACACGTCGGCGCTCACCTCCTGCGGCAGGTCGACGCGCTTGAGCCTGACATCGACTACACGGATGCCGAGGCTGCGCACGTCCTGGTCCACCCTCTCGCGCACGGTATTCATGATGTCGTCGCGCTCGCCCGAAACCACGTCGTGCACCGTGCGCTTGCCGAATTCCTCCCGAAGCAGCCCGTTCACGGTCTGGTTGATGCGCCGCGCCGCCGCGATCTCGTCGCCGGCGACGGAAACGTAGAACTTTTTCACGTCGACGATGCGCCATTTGACAAAAGCATCCACCAGCACCGGCTTGTTTTCTGCGGTGATGAACCTCTGCGGCTCCGGATCGTCCCAGGTCAGAATGCGCGTGTCGAAGTAGCGCACGTTCTGGATCAGCGGCCACTTGAAGTGCAGGCCGGGCGCATCGATGACTTCCTTGATTTCGCCGAGCTGGAACACGATGACCCGCTGCCGCTGGTCGACGGTGAACGCCGACAGGCTCACCAGGATCAAAGCGCCCGCGATGGTCGCGAGGCCGACGCCGAAACGGTTGCTCATGGTCTTTCCCCGCGCTCGCGCCCGCGCAGCGTGTCCCGGGAGCGGGCCCCCGCATCCTGCGGCGCCGGCGATTCCGCGGAAGCCGACGGCCGCGTCGGCGCAAGCGCCTCGGGCAATCCGCCCGCCGCCGATCCCTGGAGGATCTTGTCGAGCGGCAGGTAGAGCAGGTTGGTCCCCGCTCTCGCGTCGATCAGCACTTTGGAGGTGCTCTCCAGGATCTGCTGGACGGTTTCGAGGTACAGGCGTTCCCGGGTCACCTGCGGCGCCTTGTTGTACTCGACCAGAATCTGCCTGAACCTCGACGCCTCGCCTTCGGAATTGGCGATGACGCGCTGCTTGTAGCCTTCGGCCTCGAACAGGAGCCGCGACGCCACGCCGCGCGCCTTCGGCACCACGTCGTTGAAGTAGGACTGCCCGTCGTTCTTGAGCCGCTCGCGATCCTGGTTCGCCTTCACCGCGTCGTCGAACGCGGCCTGGACCTGTTCGGGGGGCTGCGCGTTCTGGATGTTTACGCTGCTGATCTGGATGCCGGTCTGGTAGCGGTCGAGGATTTCCTGCATGACCGGCAGCGCCTTGGCGACGACAGCTTGACCCTGGTTGAGGACGAAATCCATCTTGCTCTTGCCTATGACCTCGCGCAGCGCCGTTTCCGCGGCGTTCAGCACCGTGTCGTCGGGCCTGCGGTTGGTGAAAAGATAGTCCCTGGCGTCCTTGACGGTGTATTGAACCGCCATCTGGATATCGACGATGTTTTCGTCGTCGGTCAGCATCAGCGATTCCTTCAGCACCTTGGTCTTGATGGTGTTGCGGTAACCGACCTCGATCGTGCGCACCGCGGACAAATTGACGATTTCGTTGCTCTGGATCGGATACGGCATGCGCCAGCGCAGGCCGGAGCTGGTCACCTCGGAAAATTTGCCGAACGTGAGCACGACGCCGCGCTGGCCTTCCACCACGATGTAGAAACCGCTGGCGAGCCAGGCGACGAGCACCGCCAGGGTGATGAGGCCGGCTCCCCCGCCGAGTTGCCGGATGCTCGGCGGCTCGCCCGGACCCGAGCCGCCGCCGCGGCGCCGGCCGAAGATGCTGGCGAGCTTCTGGTTGAAGTTGCGCCACATCTCGTCGAGGTCGGGCGGTCCCTCGTTGCCGCCGCCTCGCTTGCCCCATTGCGGGTCGTTCAATGACATGACAATCCTAGCTTGCGGCCTCTTGGCCCGGTATCTGCGAATAGGTCGAATTTGGCGGGTTCGCCGGGGAGGTCCTCGAGGCGGCCGCCTCGATCAGGGCCTGGCGCAGGCCGTCCACGCCGTCGCCCGTTTTTGCGCTGAGACGAACGCGGCGAATTTTAGCATATTCGTCCCGGTCGACTCCCGGCCGCGCCCCGTTCCGGTCGATCTTGTTCCACGCCAGCACCTGGGGAATCGCGCTTGCGCCGATCTCGACGAGCACCTTGTTCACTTCCTCGACCTGCGCGTCGCGCGCCTCGCTCGCCGCGTCCACGACGTGCAGCAGCAGGTCGGCGTGGATGGTTTCTTCCAGCGTCGCCCGGAACGCCGCCACGAGCGCGTGCGGAAGATCGCGGATGAACCCGACCGTGTCGGAGACCGTGATGTTTCCGGCCTCGGGCAGGTAGAGCCTGCGCGTCGTGGTGTCGAGCGTCGCAAACAGCCGGTCCTCGGCAAGCGCTCCGGCGTGAGTCAGGGTGTTGAACAGCGTCGACTTGCCGGCGTTGGTGTAGCCCACGAGCGATACCGAGAAAGACCTGCCCCGGGCGCGGGCGCGCCGCTGCACTTCGCGTCGGCGCTGAAGCTTGCCGAGCTTGTCCTTGAGCACCTTGACGCGGGTCGCGATCAGCCGCCTGTCGACTTCCAGCTGGGTCTCGCCCATGCCCCCGAGAAAGCCCCGGCCGCCCCGTTGCCGCTCCAGGTGCGTCCAACCGCGCACCAGCCGCGTCGCCGCGTGCTGAAGTTGGGCAAGCTCGACCTGGAGCTTGCCTTCGTGGCTGTTCGCGCGCTGGGCGAAAATGTCGAGGATCAGCCGCGTGCGGTCGACGACCGGGCAGCCGAGCGCCTTTTCGAGGTTGCGCTCCTGCACCGGCGACAGGTCGTGGTTGAACACCGCGAGCGAAGCGCGCTGCTCTTGCAGCATGCGCTTGATCTCCTCGACCTTCCCGGAGCCGGCAAAATGGGCCGGGTCGGGTCTGTGGCGGCGCCCGCGGACCAGGGCTCGGGGATGGATTCCGGCGCTGACGGCGAGACGTCTCAGCTCTTCCACGCCGTCGGCGTAGCCGCCGACGCCGAAGTCCAGGCCCACGAGCACCGCAGCGTTGCGCTCCGACGGACGCTCAGGCATCGATCAGAGGCAAGAGCGCGGCAGCATCAGCTCTCGGAAGAGGAATGGTCGACCGGCAGGTTGACCGCACGCGAAGGCACGACGGTGGAGATGGCGTGCTTGTAGACCATTTGAGTGACGGTGTTCTTGAGAAGCACGACGTACTGGTCGAAGGACTCGATCTGCCCCTGGAGCTTGATGCCGTTGACCAGATAGATCGATACCGGCACGTGCTCCTTGCGCAGGGTATTCAGAAACGGATCTTGTAGCAATTGTCCTTTGTTGCTCATGGGTTACCTCCCGAGTCGTATTCTTTGAAGTTGTACTGTAAATGGTTTTTCGCCAAAAGCCAACGAATTAGAGACGTTTGCCGACGTAAGGGTTCCGGCCGCTGCGAAATTCGATTCTGAGCGGCGTCCCCTCGAGCCGGAACACTTTGCGAAAGTCTGCTTCAAGATAGCGCCGGTAGCTGTCGGGCACGGCGTTCAGCGCCGTCCCGTGGACGACGACGGTCGGGGGGTTGCGGCCGCCCTGATGCGCGTAGCGGAGCTTGGGCCGCGAAAGCCCTGCGCGCGGAGGCGCCTGCTTCGCGACGGCGGCGATCAAGGCGCGGGTGAGCTTCGGGGTGGGCAGCTTCGCCATCGCCGCGCGGTAGGCCCGGTCCACCGATTCGATAAGTTGCGCAACGCCGCGGCCCTCGCGCGCCGAGATGTAGTGAAAGCGCGCGAACGAGAGAAATTTCAGCCTGAGCGCGATGGCGCGCTTGGTCATGTCGCGCGCGTAGTCGTCCAGATCGTCCCACTTGTTGACCGCCACGACCAGCGCCCGGCCGCGCTCGAGGATGAATCCGGCGATATGCGCGTCCTGGTCGGAGATCTGGCCTTGAGCGTCCAGGACGAGGACCGCGACGTTGGCCCGGTCGATCGCCTGCAAGGTCTTCACCACGGAAAATTTCTCGACGCTTTCGAACACCTTGCCGCGGCGCCTCAATCCCGCCGTGTCGACCAGAATGTAACGACGGCCCCCGATCGCTAGCTCGACGTCGATCGCGTCGCGCGTGGTTCCCGGCTCGTCGAACGTTACGACGCGCTCCTCGCCGACCAGCGCGTTGACCAGCGTGGACTTGCCGGCGTTGGGGCGGCCGACGACGGCGATCCTCGCCGCCTTGTCCGATTCGCCGTCCGGCTCCTCCTCGACGGGAAAATCGGCGAGCGCGGCGTCCACCAGGTCGCGCACGCCCTGCCCGTGCTCGGCTGAAATCGCGCGCGGAGCGCCCAATCCCAGCTCGTGGAACTCGGCCGCGGCGAGATCCGGATTCATGCCTTCGGCTTTGTTCACGGCGACGAAAACGCGCCGGCCCATGCGCCGCAGCTCCTCGCCGATCGCGCGGTCCTGGGCGGTGAGACCTTCGCGTGCGTCGGTGACCAGCAGGACCGCGTCGGCCTCCGCGATCGCGGTCCTCGCCTGCTTCGCCATTTCCACGAATACGCCCTGCCCTTCCGGCTCCAGCCCGCCGGTATCGACCACGAGGTACGCCCGGTCCCCCATGCGCCCCGCGCCGTAGTGGCGATCGCGGGTCAGGCCGGGCACATCGGCGACCAAGGCGTCGCGCGTGCGCGTGAGCCTGTTGAACAGCGTGGACTTGCCGACGTTCGGCCTGCCGACGATGACGAGAGTGGGCTTCATGAGAAGCCCGCCTATTTTGTGCTGAGCGCGTACAAGTTGCCGTCGCGCGTCTGCACCAGGAACCCGTCGCCGAGGCTCACCAGGGGTGACCTGATCGGGCTGCCGTCGGTGGCGACGCGGCCGACGAAGGCGCCGCTTTCGCGCGACAGAAAATGAACGTAGCCCCCGATATCGCCCACGGCGATCTCGCGGCCGAGGGCAAGCGGGGCGGTAAGGCGCCTCAGGAACAGTCGATCCTGCTTCCAGACGCTCGTTCCACCAGCGCGGTCCAGAGCGCGCACCGCGCCTTTATCGTCGCTGACCAAGACGTAACGGGCATCGATCGCCAGCCCGACGGTGCTCGACAGTTCGCGCGACCACAGCGGGTTGCCGCTGGCCGCGTCGAAGCACGCGATCCGCCCCTGGTAGGCGACGGCGCACACTTCCCGCTCGGTAACCACCGGCAGGCCGACGACGTCGGTGACGCGCTCCAGCTCCGTGGTTCCGCGCGGCAGCGCAACGGTCGCCTCCCAGCGGACCCCGCCGTTGGCGAGCGCGATCGACACGAGCTTGCCTCCGGGAAAGCCGATAAATACGTAGCCTCCCTCGGCGACCATGCCCGCCGGGGAGCGCACCGAGAGGGCGGGACTCGAGCGCTGGTAGAGCCAGCGGCGCCTGCCGTCCTTCGCGTCGAGCGCGAACAGGCGGCTGTCGGCGCTGCGCACGATCACCAGATCCCCGGTCACGGCCGGCGCCGACAGGACCTCGCTCGATACGCGCGCGCTCCAGCGCACCTCGCCCGAAGGGGCGTCGAGCGCGATGACTTCTCCTTCGAGCGTCCCGACCGCCACGAGCGCGCCATCGGAGCCCACGCCGCTCGAGAGCGTTTGCCTCACATTGACGCGCCACGATTCGCGGCCGGTGGCCGCGTCAAAGCGCGCGACGGTACCATCCTGCGCGGCCGCGTAAACGCCGCCGACCACCACAACGGGAACGAAAATGGCGTCTCCCGCCCCGCCCACGCTCGCTTGCCACAAAGTGCGTACCGGTATGCTTGCGGGGAGCTCCGACAGTTCGGCCATCTTCGGGCCGGGTGAACCGGAACAGCCGGCGAGGAGCATCGCGCCGGCGAGGACCAGCCGCCGCATCAAGCGTCCCCGAGGGCGTCGAGCTTGAGGCGCAGCGTTTCGCGCACGGCGCCCGGCTGCGCTTTCTCCAGCGCGGCCTGATAGGCCGCGCGCGCTTCGGCGCGTCTCTTCTGCGTCGCGAGGATATCCCCGCGCTGCATGGCGTAGAGCACCTCGAAGCCCGGATGAGGCCTTGCCTCGAGAACTTGCAGCGCCGCATCGGGCTCTTTGTCGTCGAGCAGCACGCTTGCCAGCCGCAGCGTCGCGATCGAGCGGATCTGATCGTTATTCGCGTGCTCGACGACCCATTCCAGCTGCGCGCGCGCGGTCTTCGGATCTCCCGCCTGAAACTGGACCTTGGCCGAAACCAGCGCCGCGAGCGGCGCATAGGCGGTGCGCGGGAAATTCTCGAGAATCGCCCCTGCGGTATCCCGGATGACCTTGAGATCGTTGGCTCGCGCCGCCTTCTGCAGCGCGTCGTAGAGCACGGCGGCCTGCGCCGCCTGCGAGCGTTGATACCACATCCAGCCGTTCCACGCGCCGAAAGCGGCGAGCGCCAGGGTCGCGCCGAGGATGACCGTGCCGCCGTGCTCCTTCCACCAGGCTTTCAGCTCGGCGAGCTGTTCCTGTTCTTCGAGATCGTATGCGCTCATTTAATTCTCACCTGTGCCAAAAAGCAGATCCGAGATCGCCTCCGGAAGGCTTTCCTGCGGCACGCGGAACTGCGCTCGTTCCTCCCGCAAGGCCTTGATGCTGGCCTCGCCCGCTTTCGCCTCGTCGTCGCCGATGATGACCGCGACCGGCGCGCCGCTCGAGTCGGCCTTTTTCATCTGCGACTTGAAGCTGCCTCCGCCGCAGTCCTGCACCACGCTGAAGCCGGCATCGCGCAGGGCCTCCGCCACGCGAAACGCGGAGCGCGGCGCCTCCTCTCCCTGATTCACGAGGTAGACGTCCGGGCAGACGCGCTCGCCCGGGTCGGCGAGAAGCGCAAGCAGGCGCTCGAACCCCATCGCCCAGCCGCAAGCCGGGGCGGGCTTCCCGCCGATCTGCTCCGAGAGCCCGTCGTAACGCCCGCCGGCGCACACCGTCCCTTGAGCGCCGAGCCGATCGGTCACCCACTCGAACACCGTGAGATTGTAGTAGTCGAGCCCGCGCACCAGGCGCGGATTGACTTCGTACGCGCGCCCGGCGTCCTTGAGGACGGCCTGCACGC
>DASPXL010000344.1:0-1591 GCA_035637375.1 Burkholderiales bacterium | reverse complement strand
AGATCCGCGCCGAGCACGCCCGCGTGCAGGAGATCGCCGAGAAGGCGGGGCTCGTCAAGTAGTTTTTCGCGGGCGAACGAGAAACGACCGGCAGTCATGAGCACCGGCCCCACCCGCTACTGGCGCGAGGCGGTGCTGCTCGTCGTCCTCGTTGCCCCGCTCCTGCTGCTCGTCGCAGGCAACCCCATTCCCCAGGACCTGAACCTCAACAACTACGCCGACAACCGCGCGTTCCTGGGCGTTCCGAATTTTTTCGACGTTGCATCGAACCTTGCCTTCCTTCTGGTCGGACTCGCGGGGCTTTTCACCGGCGCGGCGAGCAACGGGGCGGCGCGCTCGTGGTTCGTCGCTTTTCTGGGGACCGCGCTCGTCTGCTTCGGCTCGGGCTACTACCACTGGGCGCCCGACAGCGAAAGGCTGGTATGGGACCGCCTGCCGATGACGCTCGCCTTTATGGGCCTTTTTGTCGCGCTCGTCAGCGAACACATCGGAGAGCGCGTCGAGCGGGTGTTGCTTGCCCCGGCGCTTATCGCCGGAATTGCGAGCGTCCTCTGGTGGCATTATACGGACGACCTGCGCCCGTACATCTGGGTGCAGCTCGCCCCTTTTCTTGCCATCCTCGTCGTCGTCTTCGCGTTTCCCGGCCGATACACGCACCGCGCATACCTGCTGTATGGCCTCGCGCTTTATGCGCTTGCAAAAATATCGGAGGCATACGACGGCGAGATCTATTCGCTGACCGCGCGCTCGCTGAGCGGACACACGCTGAAGCACCTGCTTGCGGCCGGCGCGGTGCTGGTCGTTTACCTGATGCTCCTGCGCCGCGCTCCGATCCCGGCTCATCCGCTGCAGGGCCCGGGCGGCGAATTCGCGCCGAAGCCCGGCGCGCTCCGGCGTTGAAGCCTAGGGAAGCTGGATCTTCCCGCCCCCGCCGCCGCCGATAGGCCCCTGAGGAACGACGATCGAGGAGGCGGCCTGGCGGCGCAGCTCCTGGAGCTCGCGCACGGTGTGATCGATCGCCTCCTTCGCGAGCGGCCCGAACTTCTCCGCGGCTTCCTCCAGCGACCCCGCGCTGATTTCAAATGCGATGGGAAGCGTGCCCGCGGGTGTCAGGACCTGCGTTTCGCCGACGTAGAGGGTTGCGCGCGCCGCGTCGGGCTTGCCTTCCCTGGTCACGGGAGTGAGGCGGCGGAGCGTCCCGATACGCCGATCGGTGAAAATCTCCTCCGCGTAGAGCTTGTCCGGATCGAGCTTGATCTCGGAGGACCTGGATTCGTTGGGCGCGGCCATGCGTGGGCTCCGTAATTATACGGGCGCGAGCTTGTGCCTCGCGTGCGCCCGCGTCAAGAGCCGGGCGCCTCAGCCATTCCTCCCGAGCTCCGTCCCGGCGAGCGTCTCCCAGTGCCGCGCCACCGCGGTGTGATCCGTCCCGGGTCCCAGGGCCGCCTGAGCCTCGGTCCAGGCTTCCAGGCACGCCTGCGCGAGCGGCGCGGGCGAGCCGGTCGAGCGCGCGACTTCGAGCGCCGTCCCGAGGTCCTTCACCATCAAGTCGAGCGAGAACCCCGAGTCGAAGGCGCGCGACAGGATGAAT
>DASPXL010000343.1:0-2861 GCA_035637375.1 Burkholderiales bacterium | reverse complement strand
CGTGGGCTCAAGAAGTACGTCGCCAAGCGGCTTACCGTGAAAATCTGCGTGCAGATCGGGCCTTGAGCGCTCGAGGATTTCCCGGATGAGCGAATAGCCGTTGGAGTGCGCGCCGCTCGAAGCGAGCCCCAGGACGACGTCGCCGGGCGCGATGTCGCGGCCGTCGACGATCGCGCTCTTCTCGACCACGCCGACCGCGAATCCAGCGAGATCGTATTCGCCCTCCGCGTACATTCCTGGCATCTCGGCGGTCTCCCCGCCGATGAGCGCGCAGCCGGCGAGCTCGCATCCGCGTGCGATTCCCTTGACGACTTCGGTCGCCACCGTGACGTCGAGCTTCCCGCAGGCGAGGTAGTCCAGAAAAAACAGCGGCTCCGCGCCCTGCGTGAGGATATCGTTGACGCTCATCGCCACGAGGTCGATGCCGACGGTGCCGTGCCTGCCGAGCTGGAAAGCGAGCTTCAACTTCGTTCCCACGCCGTCGGTCCCGAAGACGAGCACGGGCTCGCGGTATTTCTTCGGGATCTCGGCGAGCGCGCCGAATCCGCCGATGCCGGCGAGCACTTCCGGACGCAGCGTTCTCTTCGCGAAGGGCTTGATCGCCTCGACCAGCGCGTCCCCGGCGTCGATGTCAACCCCCGCAGCGCGGTACGTGAGAGGGGTTCGGCTGGCCAAGGAGGGGGCTTGCGGCTAAAGTTACGCGTTTCGCCCCGGGAATTTTAATCCAAATGCCCCCTGCCCGCCTCGCCGAACTGGAAAAGTGGTGGTGGCCCGCGCTCGCGCTGGCGGTGCTCATCCTGCTCTACTTTCTCTCGCCGATCCTGGCGCCGTTCCTGCTCGGGGCGATCCTCGCCTATATCTGCGATCCCGTGGTCGATTCGCTCGAGCGGCGGCGCGTCCCCAGGACGCTCGCCGTGCTGCTCGTCATCCTGCTGCTGTTCGCCCTGCTCGTGCTGCTGACGGTGATCCTCGTGCCGCTCTTCTACAAGGAGATCAGGCTGCTCACCGAGCGCCTGCCCGGCTACCTCGGCCAGATCAACGAGCACTTCGTGCCCTGGGTGAAAGCGCGTTTCGGCGTCGAGCTGCAGATCGACGCGGCAAGCGTGCGCGAGCTCCTCGCCGACAGCCTGCAGGGCACCCAGGGGCTGGGCGTCAGGCTGCTGCAGTCGCTCAAGATCGGCGGACTGACGCTGATCGGCTTCGTCGTCAATCTCCTGCTCGTGCCGGTGGTGCTGTTCTACCTGCTGCGCGACTGGAAAGGGCTCGTCGCGATGATCGATCGCCTGGTTCCGCGGCGCTGGCACGCAAGGGCGCGCGAGATCGCGGGCGAGATCGACGCCGTCCTCGCCGAATTCCTGCGCGGCCAGATTTCGGTGATCCTCGTGATGGGCACGTTCTATACGCTGGGCCTGTGGCTGACGGGCCTGGAGTTCTTCCTGCCCGTGGGCATCATCACCGGCGTGCTCGTGTTCGTCCCCTACGTCGGGATGTTGACCGGCCTCGTGCTCGCGACGCTCGCGGCCGCGATGCAGTTCGGCGCGACCGCGGGGCTCATTTGGGTGTGGATCGTGTTTGCCGCCGGCCAAGCGCTTGAGGGGATGGCGGTGACTCCGCTGCTCGTCGGTCAGCGCGTCGGCCTGCACCCCGTGGCGGTGATCTTCGCGCTGCTCGCCTTCGGGCAGGTCTTCGGCTTCTTCGGCGTGCTGCTCGCGCTTCCGGCGAGCGCGGCGCTCCTCGTGGCCTTGCGCCACCTGCGCGGCCGCTACGCGGCGAGCTCGTTCTACAAAGATTGATGCAACAACTGCTGCTCGAGCTCGCCCCGCCTGCGCCGCCCACGCTGGAGAACTTCTTCCCGGGCCGGAACGGCGCGGCGCTGAAAGCGTTGCGCGCGGCGCTCGAGGGCGGCGAGCGCTTCGTCTTCCTTTGGGGGTCCAGAGGGAGCGGCAAGACGCATCTGCTGCGCGGCTTTGCGGAAGGCGCGAAGGCGAAACTCGCTGCGGCGTATATCGCGGGGGCGAATTCCGACTGGACCCGCGCCGGCAAGCTCGAAGCCGCCGCGCTGGACGACGTCGCCCGGCTCGACGAGCCCGGGCAGGTCGCCGCGTTCGATCTCTGCAACCGGCTGCTCGCTTCGGGCGGAGCGCTCGCGGCGGGCGGCGAGGCGCCGCCCGCGCAGCTCGCCCTGCGGCCGGATCTGCGATCCCGGCTCGCGAGCGGCATCGTGCTGCAACTGCATCCCTTGAGCGAGGCCGAGAAAATCGCCGCCTTGCGCGAGCGCGCAAGAAGCCGTGGGATCGCGCTAGCGAACGATCTCCTGCGCTACCTGCTCACGCACCTCGAGCGCGACATGGGCACGCAGATCGCGGTGCTGGACGCGCTCGACCGATACTCCCTCGAGCACAAGCGCCCGATCACGCTGCCGCTGCTGAAGCAAGCCTTGCGCTCGTTCGAGAATAAACCCGGCCTCCCCTCCGGGCCCGAGGAATGCAAGCTGGAACCGTAGCAGCTCAGGCGAAATGAGCTGAGATTCTTCCCCGGTTTTCTCGGCTCTTGATTCAGAACTGCGGCGGCAGCGGCTCGATTTCCTTTGCCTGGTTGACGAACTGGTTCGGGAAATAGCCCGGGTCGTTGCCCGGCGCCTGCGATCCCGTCGCAGCGCCGGTCACGGGGCCGGCAGCGGTCACCGCTTGCGGGCTGGTCGGCTCGTTGCTCAAGGTCTTGCCCACGCAGATACCGATTCCCAGGCCCAGGATTGCGGCCATCGACAGCTTGGTCATGCTTCCCGGGTCTTTGCGCGCTTTCGGCGCGGGCGTCATTGCACGCGTGCGGTCGGCTTCGGTCATGATTTTCTCCATTCAGGT
>DASPXL010000342.1:0-2101 GCA_035637375.1 Burkholderiales bacterium | reverse complement strand
CCGGAGGAGCGGGGCTGGTGCTGTTTACGGTGCAGCATAATTTCGAGCACTCCTACGCGAGCGGCGACGAGGGTTGGGACTACGTCACGGCGGCGATACAGGGCACCAGCTTTCTGGTCCTGCCGCGCTGGCTGAACTGGTTCACCGTCGATATCGCCTACCACCACATTCACCACTTGTCCGCCAGGATTCCCAACTACTGCCTGGCTGAATGCCACAACGAAAACCAGGACCTGTTTTCGGACGTCACCCGCATCGGACTATCCGGCGTTCCCAAGGCGCTGAAGTACATCCTGTGGGACACCCGCCATCGTCGGCTGATTTCCGTGGCCGAGTACCAGCAGCAAAAAGACAGTTACGCCTGAGCCGGGCTAGACGCCGGCCTCCACCGCGGCGATCTCTTCCATCACGCGCTCGGGCGCAAGCTCGTTCATGCACTTGAAATGCCCGAGCGGGCACTCGCGCGCAAAACACGGGCTGCACTCGATTCCGGTCCGCACCACGCGCGCGTTCGCGGAGAGGGGCGGGGTGTGCTCGGGGCTGGACGAGCCGTAGAGCGCCACCACGGGACGCCCGACGCCGGCGGCGACGTGCATCAGCCCCGAGTCGTTGCTCACCACGACTTCGGCGAGCGAGAGGAGGTCGATCGCGCTCGCGAGATCGGTCCTGCCGCAGAGATTGGCCGCGGCGCCGCCGCTTGAGCGCACGATCTCCTCGCCGATGTCGCTATCCTTTTCCGAGCCGAACAGCCAAACCGCGCAGCCTTGCGCGGCGAGCTTGCGTGCGAGCACGGCAAAATGCCGCGCCGGCCAGCGCTTGGACGGCCCGTACTCGGCGCCGGGGCAGAAAGCGACCACGGGCTTCGCGCGCGAGAGCCCCAGCCGGTTGAGCGTGACGAGAAGGTTCGCCTGGTCGACGCGCAGCCTGACCTCGGGCAGCGGCCGCGCTGGCGGCACCCCCGGCTTTTCGGCGAGCTGCGCGTAGCGCTCGGCCATCAGCGGCAGGCGTTTTGCGTCGAGCTTATGTGTGAGGTTGAGCAGCCCGTAGCGCGACTCGCCGACGAAGCCGGCGCGCAGCGGGATTCCGGCGAAGAACGGGATCAGCGCGGACTTGAAGGTATTCGGAAGTACGATCGCCTCGTCGTAGCCGCGGGAGCGGAGGCTCCGGCCGAGGCGCCAGCGCGCCAGGAGCCCGAGCTCGCCGTGACCGAACGGCGCCTCGATGACTTCGTTGATCTCCGGCATGCGCCGGAGCACGGGCGCGGTCCAGCCCGGCGCGAGCGCGTCGATGACGGCTCCGGGAAGCTTTTTTTTCAGGCGCGCAAGGAGCGGCTGGGCGAGCAGCGTGTCGCCGATCCAGCTCGGGGCGACGACGAGGATTTTCGGCACGAGAGGGCTTTAGTGGCCCTTTGGACGCCGGCCTTTGTAGATGTAGCGCGTGCCGCAATAGGGACAGAGCATCTGGCCCGCGTTGACCACGTCCAGGAACACCCGCGGATGCATGGACCACACGGGAGATTTCGGCGTGGGGCAATGCAGCGGAAGATCGGTCTCGGTGACCTCGACGACGCGGCTCGCCTGATCGTTCGCGCCCATCAGGCTTTTTCTTTCGACACCTTCGCCGGTTTCTTCTCGTGCACGGGCGAGAGCCAGTCCCTGTGCTTGGCGACTTTGCCGGCGACCACGTCGAAGAAGAGCTTCTGGATCTTGGTCGTGACCGGCCCGCGCGAGCCCGAGCCGATCACGCGGGCGTCGAGCTCGCGGATCGGCGTGACCTCGGCCGCAGTACCCGTGAAGAAGGCCTCGTCGGCTATATAGACGTCGTCGCGGGTGATACGCCGGGAAACGACCTCATAGCCGAGCTCTTGTGCGAGCTCGATCACCGAGGCGCGCGTGATCCCGGAAAGCGCCGAGGTCAGCTCCGGCTCGTGGAGCTTTCCGTCCTTGACGAGGAAGAGGTTCTCGCCCGAGCCTTCGGCGACGAAGCCGTCGACGTCGAGGAGCAGACCCTCGTCGTAGCCGTGCTGGGTCGCCTCGAGGTTCGCGAGGATCGAATTCGGATAGGTGCCGGCCATCTTGGCGCGCGCCATGGTGACGTTGAT
>DASPXL010000341.1:0-7627 GCA_035637375.1 Burkholderiales bacterium | reverse complement strand
AATCCTCGTTCTTGCTTTCGACCACTTCTCTGGTGGCGAGCTGTCGCAGCGCATCCCACGCCTTGAGTTCTACGGCGAGAGCGTCGGCCTTATCGCCTTTGGAATCTCATGGCTAACCGCTAGCCGTACCGTTCCGGTACTAACCCGCCAGGACGAGCGCTTCTCCCCCTTGCGCGAAGCTAATCCTATGTAGTTGGATGGGCCGCTCATTACAAGCTATCGGCAGCTCGTGCACGCCCGTATGACCGGCCGGGGCGACAGGTAACAACCCGTGCTAGCGCGCCTCGAGCACCCGGATGCGCGTATTGCCCACCCAGTCCACGAGCGGAACGAGCTCGGCGAGGCTCTCGCCGCGCACCAGTGCGATATGGGTCGCGTCGGCCCGCGTCTGGTTGAATGTCGGATCGACCGCGCGCCAGGATCCCTCGACCAGGCTCTCCGCCCAGGTGTGGTAGAGAAAGCCGCCGTGCTCGGCGGAGTACACCAGGCCGTTGACCACGCGCGTAGGCACGCCGAGGGAGCGCATCAGCGCCGCATAAAGATACGAGTGGCCCTGGCATTCGCCGCGCCTTGCATCGAGCACGTCGAGCGCTGAAAACGCATCGACCGGCTCTTTGCTGATGTTCTGCTCCAACCAGGCGAGCGCGGCGCCGATCTTTTCCGGAACGGTCTCGCTGCGCGCCGTGATCGTTTTCGCGAGCGCGCGTATCGTCGGGTCACGGCTCTGCACCGTGGCGGAAGGGCGCAGGTCGGCATCGGCGGAGCCGCCGCCCGCCGATCGCGCCGCGTCGATCTCGCAAACGACCTCGTCGCCCGCGGTGCGACAGCGCTGTCTCTCATCGGACAGGGGCGTGCGGCCGGCCCCCGACTGCGGAAGGGCGATCCGGAGGTATTGCGCCCGCCTGGGGTCGGGCAACGCAAGCGCCGCCTTGACGAGGCTCCACTGCACCAGCACGTCGTCCTTGTTGAGCGCCGCGCTCGCGAGGTAGCCCTTCGCCGTCCGCTCATCTTCGAGCGCCGAGATGATGACCCCGTTCAGCCCCAGCTCGAACACCGGACGGCCGCGCGCGTCGATCCAGGAGGTGCTGCGAAGTCCCAGCATGTCGGTCTGCACCTTGAATGCCTCGCCTTCGAAGAGCTCGCTCGCTTCGTACGACTCGACGCGCTGCAAAGCCCGGTCGAGGCTCTGCGTCTCGCCGTTGAAGACGAGCCAGCGAAACTCGCTTCCGATCCTCAAGCCCTGCAGCGCCGGCAGCAAGCCGAGCGCTCCGGAAGGGTAGAGCGGCTCGCTCAAGCGTTCCTCCTTCCGTTCGGGCGGCCGCTGAGCGGTCGCCACCTCGTAGCCGAGCCGGCCGTTGCGCACTTCGCCGGTCACCCTCTGCTCGCTGTCGTCGAGCACGTAGTGATAATCGAACCGCACCAGCTTCGCGTTCTCGTCGACCGTATCGAGCGATCGCGTCTGCACGCGCTTATCCAGGCCGAGAAACCGGAACCGGATGACGGCCTCGCCGTGCAGCTCGTAGAGGCCCTGTTGCGCGGCGCGGGTCACGCGGGAGTGGGAGAACCCGACCTTGGCGCCGTTGAAGACGATGCCGGTCCAGTATTCGGGCTGCGGAAGGTCGGCGAGCGAATAGTGCGGCGGCGGAAGCGGGGGCGCTCCGGCATCGCGAAAGTAGGGGCCGGCGCAGCCCGATAGAAAAACCAGCAGCGCCGCGGAGGTCGCAAGCCTCTTCATCGCTTGAAGAGCCGGCGGATCTTGCCGGCGTTCGGCCGCTTGACGACGCCTCGCTCGGTGAAGAGCGCGCTCACCAGACCGGCCGGGGTGATGTCGAAGGCGGGATTGGCGACCTCGACTCCTTCGGGTGCCCAGCGGACCCCGGCGTAGCCCGTGACTTCGGCGGCGCTCCGCTCTTCGATGGGAATCGCCTTGCCGTTCGCCGTCCGCAGGTCGATGGTGGAAAGCGGCGCGGCGACGTAGAACGGGATGCGGTGGCGCAGCGCCAGGACCGCAAGCGGGTAGGTGCCGATCTTGTTCGCGACGTCGCCGTTCGCGGCGATGCGGTCCGCGCCGACGATCACCACGTCCACCTTCCCCCGGCTCATGAGGTGGCCGGCCGAGTTGTCGGTGATGAGCGTCACGGGGATCCTCTCACGGACGAGCTCCCAGGCGGTGAGGCGCGCGCCTTGCAGGTACGGCCGGGTCTCGCTCGCGATCACCGAGACGCGCTTGCCGGCGTCGCGCGCCGAGCGCACCACCCCGAGCGCGGTGCCGTGCCCCGCAGTGGCGAGCGCGCCGGTGTTGCAGTGGGTGAGGATGCGCGCGCCGTCGGGCACGTGCTTCACGCCGGCGCGGCCGATGGCGCGGTTGGTCTCGAGGTCGGCCCGGAAAATCGCGAGCGCGGCGTCGGCGAGCCGCGCCGCCGCGGCCTTCGGGTCGCCCCGGTGCGCGGCGAGCTCCGAGCGCATGCGCTCGAGCGCCCAGAAGAGATTCACCGCCGTCGGCCGGCTCGCGGCCAGCGTCTC
This sequence comes from Burkholderiales bacterium, assembly GCA_035637375.1. GTDB lineage: Bacteria > Pseudomonadota > Gammaproteobacteria > Burkholderiales > SG8-39 > VBDM01. Next base: position 5,104 of record DASPXL010000341.1, on the reverse strand, counting down.
GAATGCCGCTTCCATCGCAGCGGAAAATTCCGCTCGGGTGCGGTGCTGCTCCCGCCGCGCTTCCAGCGCGATGCCGAACGCCGCGGCGCAGCCGATCGCCGGGGCGCCGCGCACCACCATCGAGCGGATGGCGTCGGCCACTTCCGCCGCGCTCGCGCAGCTCGCATATTCGAGGCGGGCCGGAAGAGCGCGCTGGTCGATCAGCTCCAGGCGCCCGTCCCGCCAGCGCAGGGATTCGACAATGTCAGGCACGGCGGCGATCTCCCTCGTCACCCCCGCGGACGCGGGGGTCCAGAGACTTTTGACGCCGATGACCGTTCCGGTCAGATGACGCGTTCATTGCCGCCGTCGACCGGCACTTGCGCGCCCGTGGTCTTGGCGAAAAGCGGCCCGCACATCTCCGCCGCCAGCTCCGCGACGTCGCGGCTGCTCACCTCGGTCTTGAGCACGTTGTTGGTCTTGTATTGCTCCACCGTCATCGAGTATTGCTTCGCGCGCTGGGTGAGAATCTCCTCGGTCCAAAGGCCGGTATCGAACACTGCGTTGGGATGGACGGTGTTGACGCGTATCCGGTCAGCGCCCCATTCGAGCGCGGCGATGCGCGCGAGCTGATTGAGCGCCGCCTTGGAAGCGGAATAAGCGGAGGCGCCCGGACCCGGCGCCGGAACGTTTTTCGAGCCGATCACCACCACCCGGCCGCCGCGCGGGGCGAGCTTCAGCAGCGGATGGCAGGCGCGCATCAGGACGAGGTTCGCGTCGAGGTTGACGGTCATCGCGCGGCGCCATTCGTCGGTGGGCAAATCGGCGATCCTGCGGCTCGCCGGAAAAACGCCGGCGTTCAGCACCAGCATGTCCAGGCCGCCGAAGGCGAGCGCGGCCTGCTCCAGCGCCGAGCGCACCTGCGTCTCGTCTGCGACGTCGCACCTCAGCCCCAGAAAATCCGTGCGGGTGTGCAGCGATTCGATCTTTGCGTCGAGATCGAGCCCGACTACCGCCGCTCCGCGCGCAAGAAAAGCCGCCACCGCCGCCTTGCCGATCCCGGAGGCGGCGCCGGTCACGAGCGCGATTTCGCCCGCGAAAGGGGCGGGCTTTCCGCCTTTCTCGAGCTTCGCCTGCTCGAGGTCCCAGTACTCGACATCGAAAATGTCCTTCGGGGGCAGGGCGTGAAAGCCGCCGAGCGCTTCCGCGCGCAGGATCACGTCTATCGTGTGATCGTAGATCTCGGCGACGATCGCCGCGTCCTTCGCCGTTCTGCCCGCCGCGGCGAGGCCGAATGCCGGGTCGAGGATCACCCGCGGCGCCGGATCGAGGAGGGTCTTGGGCTCTTTCGCCTTGGGGGCGTGCTCATCGAAGTAGCGACGGTAGGTCTCCGTGTAGGGGAGAACGTCGGTGCCGAGCATGGGAGTGCGCTTGGTGCGGATGACGTGATCGGGGGTCGCCGGTCCCTGCTGAGAGATACGCGCGAGGTCCGGGTGCTGCGCGAAGCCGAGCGTGCGCTCGTTCGTCGCCGTGAGCAGGATCATCGGAGCGCCGGCGGTTTCGGAGAGCCGGCGGCGCAGCTCGGCTTGTGCGAGGGCCAGCGGCTTGGTGGGCTGCGGGGGCTTGGTCGCAGCCGACCAGGCGCGCTTCGACCCGAGATATTTCTCGGCGAGCGTCACGAGCTCGATCATGCGCTCGTAGGATTCGCGCGCGGTCTCGCCGAAGGCGAAGATGCCGTGGTTGAGGAGGACCATCCCCACCGTCTCGGGCGTGCCCAGGCGCTTGAATTCCCTTGCGCAATATCGAGCCAGGTCGAAGCCCGGCATAAGGTAGGGGATCACGACGCAGCGCTTTCCGTACACCTCCCGGATGCGCTTCTCGCCGTCCCGGGTATTGCTCACCGAGAGCACGGCGTCGGCATGCGTATGGTCCACGAATTTCTGCGGCATAAGGCCGTGCAGGATGGTTTCGATGGAAGGGGCGGGTGCCGAAGCCTTCAGCATGTGCGTGACCAGCTGATTGACCATCTCGGGGTCGGAGAGCGAGGGCAGCTCCGCGAGCCGCAGCACGTGCGAAAGCCGCACCGGCGAGAAGCCCTGCGGCTCGATCGTCTCCAGGTCCCAGCCGCTGCCCTTGACGTAGAGGATCGTCTCCTCCTCGCCGAAGAGATTCTTTTCGCGGATCTTGACCGAGGTGTTGCCCCCTCCGTGCAGCACCAGCGACTTGTCGCGGCCGAGAAGGCGCGACGTGTACACGCGCAGACCGAGGTCGCCTTGGAATTGCCCTGCTTCCCGGTCGCTCCAGAGACTTTGCATTCCCGCCTGCCGTAGAATCGTCAATTATATATAGGCCCGGCCGTGTCCCCTGCGTTCGCGATCCGAATACTTCCCTGGTCCGAAGCCTTGCCGCTGGCGCGCCCGGTGCGCGAAAAGGTGTTCGTCGAGGAACAGGGCGTGCCGCGCGAGCTTGAATGGGACGAATGGGACGAGCGCTGCGAGCACGCCGTCGCCTGCGACTCGAAGGGCCGCGCGATCGGGACGGCGCGCCTCTTGCCCGAGGGCAGGATCGGCCGGATGGCGGTCCTCGTCGAATGGCGCAGGCGCGGCGTGGGTGCCGCGCTTCTCGGGGCCCTGATTGCGCTGGCGCGCGAGCGCTCCATGCCCCGCGTTACGCTGCACGCGCAGACCCACGCGGCCGGGTTCTACCGGCGCTTCGGCTTCAGCGAGCGGGGAGGGGAGTTTTCGGAGGCGGGGATCCCGCACGTCGAGATGGCGCTCGAGCTTTCCCCGGCGGAACGGTGAAGCGATAGCTCACCGTGCCGCTCGCGCCTCCGTCCTCGCGGTAGCTGCGCTCGTGGAACTCGACCTTGCCGTCCTCGGCGAAGCTCAACACCGTGGAGCAGCGGGTTCCGTACCCGCCGACCGCTGGAATTCGGATCGCCGAGAGTCTTTCCTCCAGCTCCAGGCTCACCCCCGTGCTCGGGAGCAGCTCATCGGAGGCGCGTTGCGTGTCGTCGAGCAGATGCAGCGCCGCCTCGGCGTCGAAGGGCTTGGCGAGCAGAGCCGAAAAAGCGGCCTTGCCTTTTTCGACCTTGGGCCAGGGCGTATCGAGCAGGTGGTTCGACAGGCCATGCACGCCCGGCTCGACGCGCGCCGCGTGGCCGCCCCGGTTGGAGAAGAAGTACAGCGACGCCGCGTCGCCGACGAGCAGGCTGAAGCCGTTGTAGTCCCTGGCGCGTTTTTCGATCTCTTCGAGATATTTCCCCGGTGTCGCCTCGCCCGTGAGGAAATCGCTCACGAGCGCGCCTCGCGAAGGGGCGCCGGTTTTCTGGTCCGCAGGATTGCGATAGTTCGTCAGCGCGGCGAAGCGCCCTTGCGGCGTGATGCCGAGCCAAGTGCCCCCAGCCTCGAGATCGCGCCCGGCGAGAACTCCCGGATGGTCGTCCCAGAACGTCGCGGGCGCAGTCGGCCGGCCGAAATACTCGTCGCGGTTCGCAGCGAGGATCAGCCGATGGCGAGGGTGGGTACGCCAGGCGAATACGATCAGACACATGACATTTAGAAGTCGAGAAAGACTTCCCGCTTGCGCGCGGATCCGGGGGCGAGCAGCGCCGCAAGACCGTGGCGCTCGGCCAGAGCGCCGAGCTCCGCCTCGAAGCGTTCCGCATCGGCGACGTTCTCGTAGATCTCCATCCACGTGGTCTCGTCGTCGCGGCGCCGCAGCAGCCGTCCGCCGATCCCGGCGATCTCGGAAAGCTCGCGCTGCATCGCGCCGACCGCCGCGCGCGCGCGCGCGGCATTCTCCGCCGGAACGCGATAGTAGATGTAATAGCTGAGCTTCACGCGACGGCGTAGGGCAGGGGAAGGAAGCGCAGCACCGGCCCGCCGGGAGATTTCAAATGCACGGTCGAGCCTTCGCGGCTCGCCGTCTGCACCACCGCAAGCAGGTCGTGGCCGCCCTCGGGCGAAGCTTCGGAATTGACGACCACCCCGCTCGCCTGGTCGCCGAGGTCCTCGCTGTAGAGCTCGTCTCCGGCGGCCGCGGCCGCGGCGACGTTGGCGAGGAACATGCGGCGCTTCACCCTGCCGCGGTGCTGGGCGCGCGCCACCACCTCCTGGCCGGTGTAGCAGCCCTTGTCGAAACTCACCCCGCCCAGCAGCTCGAAGTTGGCCATCTGCGGAACGAGCGCGTCCTGCGTCGCGGCGGTAACGAGAGGCAGGCCGCTGCGGATATCGAGCCAGCGCCACGCGCGCGCATCCACGGGCTTGAGAAAACCCTCGAGCCGCTGCCGAAGCACCGAAGCGCCCGAGGGCGTCGACGCAAGGACGAATCTTCCGTCCTTCAGCCTGATGACCGTGCCGGCGTCCGGGTGACGGGAAACTTCGTTCGGCTTCCTCGGAAAATCGGAAAACACGCCGCGCAGCGCGCCCTCCGCCTGCGGACCCGCCGCGCCCACGAGCACGACCCCATCCGACGCGTCCGAAACCTTGACTTTGGAGCGCAGCACGAACCTCGAAATGTTTTTTTGCACGGCCGGAACGATGTCGCGCGACAGGGCCATGAAGAACCCGGCCTCCTCGCGCCACAGCAGGAAATTCGCGAGCATCCTGCCCTTGGGGGAGCAATAGGCGCCGTAGGTGCCCGAACGCAGGCCCACGCTCGCTACGTCGCAGCTCAGCTGCCCCTGTAAAAAGGTCTCCGCGTCCTCGCCGCTGAATTGGAGGATGCCAAGATGACCGAGCAGGGCGAAAACACTGCCCGACCGGGCGGCAGCAAGATCGGGATCCAACGCGCCTTCGGGCTCGGTATGGTGAAGCGGCAAGCTCATGTGTACTGTATTACCCTCTTTGCCGCGAGTTGAGCGGCTTGTCCGCTCCAACTCGCGGAGTTAAACCGGCGGCCCTTGGCCGTCCGGTTTAACGTTTATTATACGAGCCTAGTCAAGCGACCCGATTCGACGATCCCAACCGGACCCGATGCTGTTCCGACTGAAGTTGTTGATCCTGCTGGCTGCCGCTTCCGCGCTTGGATTCTGCGGCTGGCTGCTCTGGTTCGCTCTATCTCCGGTAGATCTCGCCGCGCCGTCCGTGGATTTCTCGATCCGCCCGGGCAGCACGCTGCGCGG
>DASPXL010000340.1:0-8650 GCA_035637375.1 Burkholderiales bacterium | reverse complement strand
CGCGCACACCGGCGACATGATCTGCACTCTGCGCGAGCACATCCGCTTTCTCTCGGGCGTGACGACGCTCAAGGCCGGCGTGCTCATCACGACCGGCACGCCGGCGGGCGTGGCGAAGCTCGCCGACGGCGATCACCTCAGGGGCAGCATCGAGAAAATCGGCGAGATGGAGGTCGAAGTCCGGGCCGAGCGCTGAGCGCAGGATCCAGAATCGCGTAAACTCGCGAAGGGCAGCCGAACAAGATCCGATGAAATCGTCCTGCGCCGCGTCGAGCCGAGGGAGCATGCCCAGGCGCAGCATCGCCGCCGGAATTCTCTTCGGCCTCTCCGCAACGCTCGCGCTTGCTCCTTCGACGGGCTCGGGACAGGCGTATTCGAACCGCGCGATCCGGCTCATCGTCGACACGTCTCCGGGAGGAATCACCGACCTCCTCGGGCGCCTCTCCGCCGAGGGCCTCGCGCACAAGCTCGGCCAGGCGGTCGTGGTCGAGAACAGGCCGGGCGCCTCGGGCAACGTCGCGATCGATTTCGTCGTGCGCTCGCCCGCCGACGGCCACACGCTGATGATCTGCGCGGGCGGCAACCTCGTCGTCAAGCCGTTTCTCGAGCACGCGCTGTCCTTCGATCCGATGAACGACCTCGCCCCGGTGTTCAACGTCGCCGAGGCGCCGCACATTATGGTCGTTCCGGCTTCACTTGCGGTGAATACGCTCTGGGAGTTGATCGCCCACGCGAAGGCAAATCCCGGGAAGGTCTATTACGGCTCCGCGGGCATCGGCAGTCCGCCCCATCTTTCGGTCGAGCTGTTCGCGCGCCAAGCGGGCGTGAAGCTCGTGCACGTTCCTTACAAGGGCGTGGGGAACGCGCTTCCCGACATGATTTCCGGCCGCGTGCAGGTGATGTCGATAAGTCTCGGCTCGGCGCGGCCGTACTTGAAGAGCGGCCAAATCAGGGCGCTCGCCGCGGGCGCGAAGCACCGGCTCGCTGGGCTGCCCGAGGTGCCGACCTCGGCCGAAGCCGGCGTGCCGGGCTGGGAGATGAGCGCCTGGTTCGGCATTTTCGCCCCGAAGGAAACGCCGCCCGCAATCCTGCGCCTGCTGAACGAGCGGATGCAGGCGGTCATCGACGACCCGAAGACGAGGCAAAGACTGCTCGAGATCGGCGCCGAGCCCGTCGGCGGGTCGGTCGAATCGTTCTCCGAGCGGTTTCGCTCCGACTACCGGATGTGGGGGCAGGTCATCAGGGAATCGGGCATCAAGCTCGAGTGAGCACGATGGCACGGTCCGCGCTCAAGACGAGGTTCATCTCGCACGGCACGCTCGGCTCGAAGGATCTCGAGGCGACGCGCCGGTTCTACGAGGAGTTTCTCGGGCTGGAAGTCGTGCGCACCAGCCGCGTTTCGCTCATGATCCGGCTCGGCGGCGAGCACGTGTACGCCGTCGTGTACACGAAGAAGAAAGAGCCCATGGCGCGCATCTACCACAACGGCCTGGACGTCGACACCGACGCCGAGGTGGACGAGGCCTGGCGGCTGTGCAAAGAGCAGGCGGCGAAATGGGGCCTGCACGACATCGGGAAACCTTCGGCCCGCCACGGCACCTACAGCTTCCTTTTCTGGGACGCCGACGACAACGCCTGGGAGATCCTCTCCAATCCGAAAGGCGGCTACACCTGGATCTTCGAGCAGGGCGATCTCGCGGGCCGGGGACATTTCGAGCGCGGCTTCCGCCACAAGCGGCCGGATGCGAAGAAGGGGACGGCATGAGAGCCGCTCGCTCCATGAACGGGCTGCGTCGCGACGTGGCGCTCGCCAATCGGATCATCGAGCGCTTCGGGCTCTCCAACGCCTTCGGACACGTGAGCGCCCGCATCCCGGGCACCGACACCTTCTACTTCCCGACGCGGCGCTCACCCGGCCTCGCGAACGCGGGCAAGCTGCTGGTCCTCGACACAGAGGGCAAGATCCTCTCCGGGAAGGGGACGCCGAACAGCGAGCTGTGGATCCACGCGCGCATTTACGCCGCGCGGGCCGACGTGGGCGGGGTGGTGCACGCGCACCCGCCGGCCAGCGTTTGTCTCACGCAGATCGGGCAACCGCATCGCGTCGTGCACAACCAGGGCGGGGCGTTCCACGCGGGCGTGCCCGAATTCGAGCGCATCGGCCTTATCCGCACCCGCGAGCTGGGCGACCTGCTCGCGCGCAAGCTCGGCGCGGGGATCGCCGTGATGATGCGCGGCCACGGCATCACCACCGCGCTTCTCGATGTGCGCGCGGCGACCGTCGCTGCGTGCCTGCTGGAGGAGAGCGCAGGAATGCAGCTGCGCATGCTCGCCGCCTCGGGCGGGGACCCCGCGCGGATCCGGGTTTATTCCCGCGAGGAGGCCGAAAGCCTGGGCGACCAGATCGGCCCGAAGGTGGTCGAGCGGGTCTGGGAGTACTGCTCCATTGCGGCCGAAGCAAGGCCTCTCGGCCGCCGGCTCAAACCGTGATCGAGCGCGCGATTTCCTAGATTTTTATCGGCAGCGAGCGCACGCGCTTGCCGGTCGCGGCGGCGAGCGCGTTCGCCACCGCGGGTGCGATGACCGGAGTCGAGGGCTCGCCGACACCCGTGGGCTTCTCGTTCGAGCGCACGATGTACACGCCGATCCGCGGCATCTCGTTCATGCGCAGCGGCATGTAGTCGTGGAAATTCGACTGCTCGACCACGCCGTCCTTGAGCGTGATCGCGCCGTACTTCGCCGCGGTCAGCCCGTACGCGATGCCGCTTTCCATCTGCGCGCGGATCACGTCCGGGTTGACCGCCACGCCGCAGTCCACCGCGCACATGACGCGGTCCACGCGGGACTCGCCGTCGGGCCTGACCGTCACCTCGGCGACCTGCGCGACGACGGTGTTGAAGGACTCGTGCACCGCGATTCCGCGCCCGCGCCGGTCTCCAGAGCGCATCGGCGCGAGCGGCAGGGTCCAGTCGGCTTCGGTCGCCGCGAGCTCCAGCGCCGCGCGGTGGCGCGGGTGGTTCGCAAGGAGCGTCCGGCGCAGCTGATACGGGTCCTTGCGCGCCGCGGCGGCGAGCTCGTCCAAGAAGGTCTCGGTCGAGAACGCGGTGTGGGTCGAGCCCACCGAGCGCCACCACTGCACCGGCACGCCCACCTTCGGCGAATGGAGCTCGACGCCGAGGTTGGGAATCGCGTAGGGCAGGTTGGCGGCGCCCTCGACCGAGGTGGCGTCGATGCCGTCCTTTACCATCATGCTCTCGAAGGCGGTGCCGGCGAGGATCGACTGCCCGACGATCCTGTGCTGCCAGGCGACGATGTTCCCTTGAGCGTCGAGCCCCGCCTTCAGCGCGTGGAAATACATCGGGCGGTAGTAACCCGCGCGCGTGTCGTCCTCGCGCGTCCACACGAGCTTCACCGGAGCGCGGCCGTTGATCGCTTTCGCGATCGCGGCGGCCTCGACGACGTAATCGGCGTGCGGGTTGGCGCGCCGGCCGAAGCTCCCGCCGGCGTAGAGCATGTTGAGCTTCACCTGCTCGGGCTTGAGGCCCAGCACCGCGGCGACCGCGCCCTGGTCGATCGACTGGAACTGCTCGCCGTTCCAGATCTCGCAAGTCTCGGGCGTGAGCCGCACCACGCAGTTCATCGGTTCCATGCAGGCGTGCGCGAGGTAGGGAAACTCGTAGGCGGCCTCGAGCGTTCTCGCCGCCGAAGCGAACGCCGCGTCAAGGTCGCCCTCCTTCCTCGCGGGCAGGCCCGGCGTTGCGGCGAGGCGCTTGTATTCGGCCATGATCTCGCTCGATCCGAGCTTGAAGGCCGAGGTCTCGTCCCAGTCGACGCCGAGCGCGTCGCGTCCTTTTTTCGCCGACCAGAAATCGTTCGCGAGCACCGCCACGCCCTGCGGGATCGTCACCACGTCGACCACGCCCTTGACCGTTTTCGCTCTCGCCGCGTCGAACGATTTCACCTTCGCGCCGAAGCGCGGCGGATGCGCGACGAGCGCGGTCAGCATCCCGGGGAGCTTCACGTCCTGCGTGAAGACCGCCGTGCCGGTGGACTTGGCCCGGCTGTCCGTGCGCGGCGTGCGCCGGCCGATGTACGCGAAATCCTTCGCGTCCTTCAACTTCACTTCCTGCGGAACCGGCAGCTTCGCCGCGCCGGCTGCGAGCTGGCCGAACGTCGCCTTGCGGCCCGAGAGCGGGTGCGTCACGACGCCGCGCGCGACGGTGATCGACTCGGCTCCCACGTTCCAGCGGCCGGCCGCGGCCGAGACGAGCATCGCGCGCGCGGCCGCCCCGGCCTTGCGCATCTGCTCGTAGGAGTTGGCGAGCGCGGTGCTGCCGCCCGTGCCCTGCATCTGGCCGAAGAAGAGGTTGTTGTAGCGGCTCGCGTCCGCGGGCGCGCCCTCGACGCGGATCTGGCTCCAGTCGGCGTCGAGCTCGTCGGCGACGAGCGTCGGCAGCCCCGTATACGTACCCTGGCCCATCTCGAGGTGCTTCACGATCACGGTGACGGTGTTGTCCGCGCCGATGCGGACAAACGCGTTCGGCTCGAACGCGCCGCCGCCCGCTTGTCCCGGGCCGCCCTGGGCGAACGCGCCCGGGGCGGCGATGCCGAGGGTGAGCCCCGCGCCCGCCTTGAGGAAGTCGCGACGGCTCAAGTTGACGATCTCGAATCGGTTCATGTGCCTCTCCTATCTCACTTCACGTTCCGCGCCGCGGTCCTGATCGCGGCGCGGATGCGGTTGTAAGTACCGCAGCGGCAGACGTTGCCGCTCATCGCGGCCTCGATCTCGGCGTCGGTCGGCCGCTTCACCTTCGCGAGCAGCGCCGCCGCGCTCATGATCTGCCCGGACTGGCAGTAGCCGCACTGCGGCACGTCGCTCGCGATCCAGGCCTCCTGCACCGCCTTGCCTTCCTTGGTCGCGCCTATCCCCTCGATGGTGGTGATCTGCCTCTTGGCCGCGGCGCTCACGCTCGTCGAGCAGGAGCGCGCGGGCTCGCCGTTCAGGTGCACGGTGCAGGCGCCGCAGAGCGCCATGCCGCAGCCGTACTTGGTGCCGGTCATGTTGAGACGATCGCGCAGCACCCACAGAAGAGGCGTGTCCGGATCGGCGTCCACCTGCATGCGCTTGCCGTTGACGTTCAGGGTGATCATCGAAGAGCTCCTAAAGGGAAAATCCGCGACGCTATTTTCTGCTTTGTCGGCGGCTTTGTGTAGTGGGCGCCGGCGATGCGCAAGGTGCGCGAGAGGCTGGGATGGGAAGCGGGAAACGAGCGCCGCGGCGCGCGCGGAGAAACGGGGCGCGCGGCGGGCCCGAAACGAAGCTTTGCGTGCGGCGTCGCCTTGCCTAGTGGTGCGACGCCGTCGTTACGTTGTTGGACAGAGCCGCGGCCAGTCCCGCGGCCACGGATGCTGCGACCACGGCAACCACGGTCGATGCGGTTCCCGTTTTGGCTGCCGGAAGCGCGCCCTGCGACGCGCGTCCGGTCGGGGCCGCTTGAGCCACGACCAAGGGTTCCCGGGCCGGGGCAGGCGCAACTTGCGCGAAGGCATGGCCCGCGCAGGCCAGCGAAACGATCAGGACCGGTAGCGTTTTCACCTGTTCTCCCGTTTCCAGAGGGTCGGAGACCCGGATTCGCCGGATTATAGGCTTCGTCTTCGCGCTTAAGAAGGGGCGGGTGCCTCTCAAAGACGACGACGCCCCGTTCGGACGTGAAATAGTGCCGATCAGCCCCTGCCCGAGCGCCGGCGCTTTGCGGTCGTTCCCCGGGGAGCGCGCGCGGCGCGACGGCTCACGGGGCGGTCGTGCCCGCGATTCACGCTCCCTGCCGCCTTTTCCGCGAGCACCGGATACAGCGACAGGGCCGTCCGGAAAAAGATCCAGTCCTGGTCCTCGCTCGAAAGAAACGCCAGCGCCTCGCGCGCCTCGGCGAGAACGCCGGCGAGCGTCCCTTCCGAGGCGGGGTAGTTCGAGCCCCAGGCGATGCGCGACGCGCCGAACTTCTCGACCAGGCGTCCGAAAAAACTCCCCGGCGTCGCTCTTCCCCGGCTCGACTCGCGCACGTTGTGGGTCGTGAGCTTCAGGAAAAGCTTGGGATAGAGCCTGAGCGAGAACAGGCTCGAGGCGGCGCCGTAAGGCGGCCCGTCGTCGAGCATCGGCCGCGCCATGTGGTCGAGGACGATCCGCACTTTCGGGAAGCGCTCGAGCACCGTCACGAGCTGGGGCAGACCCGCCGCGCGCAACTGCACGCATACCGGGATGCCGGCTTCGCTCACGCATTCCCAGGCGGGAAACGAGCGCGGGTCGTCGAGCCTCAGGTCCTTTGCAGCGGCGGTCTCGCCCGCGATGAACACGCGCATACCCTTCAGTCGCTTTCTCATCCAGTGCCCGATCCGATTCGGAGCGTCGGGCTGGGTCACATCGACCGTGAACACGCCGGTGAAACGCTCCGGGTGCGCGGCGACGGCGTCGGCGAGGTAGGAGTTGTCGTAGCCGTAGCAGGTCGAGGCCTGGACGAGCGCCGCCCTGGCGATGCCCGCCTCGTCCATGTCGGCGATCATTCTTTCGAAGCTCACCGGGCGCTCGCGCGACCAGTCCGACTGGTGCCCGCCCAGCGGCGTGAGCGGGTAGCGCTTGGTGTCGGGCGCGATCACGTGCGCATGGGTGTCTATTACCCGTCCTTGCATCTCTTTTCCCCCGTTTTTGTTATTGAGCGTTCCATGCCGTCACGCGCCCTCATTCGATGCGCCCCACGGCTTTCACCACCTTGGCCATGTCCTCGTAGTCCTCGCGGATGAGCCGCTCGAACGCCGCGGGGCTCAAAGGGCGCGGCTCGACGCCCTGGCTCGCGAGCCGCCCGAGGATCACGGGGTCTTTGAGCAGCTTTCCCACTTGCGCGTTGATGTGCTCGATGACGGATTTGGGCGTGCGCGCCGGCGCGAGCAGCCCGAACCACGAGTCGAACCCGTATCCGGGAACGCCGCTCGCCGCGATCGCCGGCACCCCGGGCAGGAACGGCGAGCGGCCGCGCGAGGTGACCCCGAGGAGGCGGATGCGATCGTCCCTCGCGAACGGGATCGCGCCGACGTTAGGGACGATCACCGCGTGCGAGCGCGCGGCGAGCACGTCGTTGGTCGCGTCCGCCGTGGACTTGAACGGGATGTGCACCATGTCCAGCTTCGAGAGGCTCGCGAAATACGCCATCGCGAGGTGGCCCGAGCTGCCGTGGCCGGCCGATGCGTAGTTGAGCTTTCCGGGGTTCGTTCTCGCGTACCCGAGGAGCTCGGCGACGTTCTTCGCCGGAACCGCCGCGCTCGCCATCAGCACGTAGCTCTGCATGCCGATGTTGGCGACGCCCGCGAAATCGCGGATCGGATCGTACGTCGGGATCGCGCCGAGCAGCGCCGTGACGTTGTGGCTCGAGGCGGCGAAGATGAGCGTCTGGCCGTCGGGCGCCGCTCTGGCCACGCTCGCCGTGCCGATCGCGCCGCCCGCTCCGGGGCGGTTGTCGATGATCGCCGTCTGCCCGAGCGCCGCGCCCAGCTCGCTGTAGAAGGTGCGCGCCAGCGCCTCGCGCGCGCCGCCCGCGGCGAACGGCACGACGATCCGCATCACCTTGCCGCCCGGCTGCGCCGCCGCGGGCGCGACGAGCGCGATGCACAGCAGCGAAGCGCCTATCCGTTTCCAGCCTGCCATGGCGAGACTTTAACATCCCGCCGCGCCGCGGGCGGGGCGGGGGAATATACTTCCTTCGACGTTTGCGCAAACCATGCCCCGGACTTTGTCCCGCCGCCTCGAGATTCCCCTGCGCGCCGCCGCGACGGCTGTGGCGCTGGTCTGGGCTTCGGCCGCCGCCCAGAATCCCGAGCAGTATCCTTCGCGCCCGATCCGCTACGTCGTCGCGAGCGCCCCGGGCGGCATCGCCGATATCACCCCGCGCGTGCTCGCCCCGCGCCTCGCGCAGGCGCTCGGCCAGCCGGTGGTCGTCGAGAACCGGCCCGCCGGCGGCATCGTCGCGGGCGGCGAGGCGGTCGCGACAGCGCCGCCCGACGGCTACACGCTGCTATCGGCGACGCCGCAGGTGGCGATCGTGCAGTCGATGGTGAAGGACCTCGCCTTCGATCCGCGCCGCGACCTCGCCCCGATCGCGCTCGTCGGCGTGATACCGAACGTCCTCGTCGCGGGCCCGCGCACGCCGGCGAAGACGCTCGCCGAGCTGATCGAGCTCGCGCGCCGCAATCCCGGCAAGCTCAATTACTCCTCCACCGGCGCCGGCACCTCGGTGCATCTCTCCGCGGAGCTGCTCAAGTACTACGCCGGCATCGATATCGTTCACGTCCCGTATCGCGGCGCGGCGGCGGCGATGACTGCGCTCCTCGCCGGCGATGTCGACATCATGGTCGATTCGGTGCCGCCGTCGCTGCCTCGCATCCGCGCCGGCAAGGTGCGCGCGCTCGCGGTGACGAGCGCGCGGCGCGTGCCGCAGCTCCCCGAGGTGCCGACCATGATCGAGTCGGGGTATCCGGACTTCGAGATCAACGGCTGGGCGGGCGTCGCGACCACCGCAGGGACGCCGCCGGAAATCATCGCGCGGCTCGAGGCGGAAATCGGCAAGGCGCTCGCTCAAGCCGAGACCGCCGCGGCGTACGAAAA
>DASPXL010000339.1:0-3012 GCA_035637375.1 Burkholderiales bacterium | reverse complement strand
CGCGTGCTCTACCCGGTCGCGCCCCATATCACCCACGCGCTGTGGAAGGACTTGGGTTACGCGGCCCAGCATGGCGATCTGCTAGCCGCACCCTGGCCCGTCGTCGATGAAGCGGCGCTGGAGCAGGATGAAGTCGAACTCGTCCTCCAAGTCAACGGCAAGCTCCGCGGCCATATGCGCGCGCCGAAATCGGCCGGTCGCGAGCAGCTCGAGCAGCTCGCGCTTGCGCACGACGCGGTAACGCGCTACACCAGCGGCCAGGCCGTGAAGAAAGTCGTCGTGGTTCCCGGGCGGCTGGTCAATGTGGTCGTCTGACCGCAAGCCGCTGGGTCCCCGCTTTCGCGGGGACGACGGTCACTCCCGCCTTCAAGCGCTTGTTTCGCTCGCGCTTGCGGCGCTGGTGACCGCCGGCTGCGGCTTCCAGTTGCGCGGCCGGGCTCAGCTGCCTTTCGAGACGCTCTACATTCCGGGAGGCTCGCCGCTCGCGGTCGAGCTCAAGCGCAACGTCGCCGTCGCGAGCAGGACGCGCCTTGTCGACAGCGTCGGCGACGCGCAGGCCGTCCTCGGCTTCACCACGGAGCTGCGCGACAAGGTCATCCTCTCGTTCAACACCGCGGGTCGCGTGAGCGAATATCAGTTGCGCTATCGCGTCGGAATCCGGGTCACCGATCCCAAGGGCGCCCAGGTATATCTGCCGACGAGCGAGATCCTCCTCACGCGCGACATGGCCTATAGCGACGCGCAGGTGCTCGCCAAGGAGGCCGAAGAGGCGCTCCTCTACCGCGACATGCAGAGCGACATGGTGCAGCAGATCCTGCGCCGCCTGGTCGCGGCGAAGCTGGTGCCGACCCAGACCAAGTAGGCGCCGAACGCATGGCCAATCTGAGGCTCGAACAGCTGCAAGCGCACCTCGAGCGCGAGCTCCGGCCGCTGTATGTGATACACGGCGACGAGCCGCTGCTCGCGCTGGAAGCCGGCGACGCGATCCGCGCGCGGGCGCGCGCAAACGGGTTTTCCGAGCGCCTGGTGCTCGCCGCGGAGCGCGGTTTCGACTGGAACGAGCTCGGCGCAAGCGGCGCGAGCCTTTCGCTCTTCGGCGACAAAAAGCTGATCGAGCTGCGCCTTGTCTCCGGCAAGCCCGGCAGCGACGGCGCCGAGGCGATCGAGGCGTTCTGCGCGAAGCTGCCGCCCGATGCCCTCACCCTGGTGGCGCTGCCGCGGCTGGACAGGGCCGGCCAGGCGTCTCCGTGGTTCAAAGCGCTCGAAGCGAAGGGCGTCGTCGTCAACGTCTATCCGGTCGAGCGCGCGCGGCTCCCCGAGTGGATCGCAGCGCGGCTCGCACGGCAAAAGCAGAGCGCGGCGCGCGATACCCTGCAATTTCTCGCCGACTGCGTCGAAGGAAACCTGCTCGCCGCCCACCAGGAGATCCAGAAGCTCGCGCTGCTGTTGCCCGCCGGGGAGCTGGACTTCGACGCGGTCCGCGAAGCGGTGCTGAACGTGGCGCGCTACGACGCGACCAAGCTCACCGAGGCGATGCTTTCCGGGGAGCGCGCGCGGCTTGCGCGCATGCTCGAGGGCCTGCGCGGCGAAGGCGAAGCGCCGCCGCGCGTGCTGTGGCTCCTCGCCGAGGAGATACGCGCCATCTGCCGCGTGCAGGACGGGCTGGCGAAAGGCCGGGCGCTCGCCGAGGTCTGCCGCGAAGCGCGGGTGTGGGGCGACGCGAGGCAGGCGCTCGTGGGCCGCGCCGCGAAAAAACTCCCGCGTGCCGCGCTGCTTTGCGCACTGGAGCACGCGGCGGGCGTGGACCGCGTCATCAAAGGTGTGGTCAAGGGCGACGCGTGGGATGAACTGCTGCAGCTCGGGCTTCGCTTCGCGGCCTGATTTCGTGGATCAGTGTGCGAGGCCGGCGCCGATGCGCGCCGTCAAACCGGGTGCAGGCCGAGCGTCAGCCCCAGCGGCACGAACACGATGGCGAAGGCGTTGCCGATCAGCACCAGCGACGCGACCCGCTCCGGCTCCTGCTGGTAGCGCTCGGCGAGCAGGTAGTTGAGCGCCGCGGGCGGCAGGCTCGCGAAGAGCATAAGCTGCGCGAACTGCTCGGGCGGGAGGCGCAGCACGAACTGCGCGAGGTAGGCTCCCGCGATTCCCGACAGCGGACATACCACCGCGCCCAGCACCCCCAGCTCCCACCCGCGTTTTGACAAGTCGATCAGGCGCACGCCGAGCGCGAACAGCATCATCGGCAGCGTCGCGTCGCCGAGCATTTTCAGGCCGGTCATCAGCGCCGAAGGAACCTTCAACGCGAGCGCGCTGAAGACGAGGCCCAGCACGCTCGCGATGATCATCGGCGAAGTCGCGAGCGCCTTCCATTCGGCGTGTCGGCTGACGATGCGGCTCCCCAGGGTGAACTGCAGCAGCGTGCTTGCCACCAGCAGCAGCACCATCGCCGCGAGCCCGGGGCGGCCGAAGGCGAGCACCGCGAGCGGCAGGCCCATGTTGCCGCAGTTGTTGAACATCATCGGCGGCACGAAGGTGCGGGCACTGACGCGCACGAGGCGCGCGATCGGCCAGGCGATCAGCCCAGAGACAAGGATCACCGCCACGCCGCCCGCGACGAAAGCGACGTTCCCCTCGAGCTGGAAGTCCTCGCCGGCGAGCGAGGTGAAGACCAGGAGCGGCCCCAGCACATGGAGCGACACGTGATTGAACGATTTCAGGTCGGGCTGGTTGCGGCGCCCGTAGCCGTAGCCGATCGCGATGATCAGGAAGACCGGCCCTATGACGGCAATGATGCGTTCGAGGACGAGCACGGGCGGTAGTCAGCGCTTCGCGCTCATTTC
This sequence comes from Burkholderiales bacterium, assembly GCA_035637375.1. Taxonomy (GTDB): domain Bacteria; phylum Pseudomonadota; class Gammaproteobacteria; order Burkholderiales; family SG8-39; genus VBDM01. The sequence goes on along the minus strand of DASPXL010000339.1, from coordinate 172 downwards.
GATTGCCGCGTAATGATTTCGGCGTACAACTTTTCCCACTTCGCGCTTTCGTCCAGCATTGCCGCCGGATCGACGAACTTCAGCCGCGTCTTCGCCGTGCCGGGATCGGCCTTGCGGTTGGTCGGCACGTAATTCCCCTTGACCAGGATCGCCTGCCCCTCGCCGAGGATGA
>DASPXL010000338.1:0-12048 GCA_035637375.1 Burkholderiales bacterium | reverse complement strand
GATCCATCGTGTCGAGCACCTGCTCCGACATTTCGCGCTCGGGCAGTCCGCCGCAGCGCTGGATGAAGCGGTCCGCGAGCGTCGACTTTCCGTGGTCGATGTGAGCGATGATCGAAAAGTTGCGGATGTGCTGCATCAGCTACAAAAAAGGGTGCCGTTCAGCACCCTTCCTCGGTTCCAAGACTTTGAATTTTAGCGTATTTGATAGATATGCAGTGGACTTTGCAGAATCGTAACCGGTCAGCGCGAGGAGCGGATGAACCCCGCCTGACTCCAAGCCCTTTACCCAGGTACCGCCTCGCCCTTGACTGTGACGAACAGATTGCTCTCGCCGCGTCGCACGTGGAGCGTGAGAGTGGCGTTGCGCTCCAGCTGCGCGAGCAGCTTGTTGAACTGCTCGGCGGATCTCACCTCGGTGGTCTGGCCCCTGCTGGTGACCGCCGTGATCACGTCGCCCGAGCGCACGTCTGCGCGCCGATTGTTGCGGACTTCCTCCACGATCACCCCGCCTCTCAACTTCAGGTCGCGCTTCTGCTCCGCGGTGAGATCGACGACCGCGAACCCGAGACGATTGGCCGCCTGCTCCGGCGGCTTTCCCCGGCGCTCGCTGCGGCTCGCGACGCGGTCTTCGGGCAGCTCGCCGACGGTGACGGTGATCTCCCGGGTCACCCCCTTGCGCCACACTTCGATGCTCGCTTTGCTGCCGGGCTTGGTGTTGCCGACGATCCGCGGCAGCTCGCTCGAGGTCGATACCGGCTTGCCGTCGAACTTGAGAATGATGTCGCCCGTCTCCACTCCGCCCTTTTCGGCGGGACCGCCTTTCTCGACGGCATTGACGAGCGCCCCCGCGGGTCTCGCAAGGCCGAACGACTCGGCAAGCTCTTTGGAGACTTCCTGGATCACGACGCCGATCCGTCCGCGGTTCACCCGGCCGAACTGGCGCAACTGGCCTTGCACATCCATCGCAACATCGATCGGGATCGCGAAGGAAAGCCCCATAAATCCCCCGGTGCGGCTGTAGATCTGCGAATTGATGCCCACGACTTCGCCCCGCATGTTGAACAGCGGCCCGCCTGAATTGCCCGGATTGATCGCGACGTCGGTCTGGATGAACGGGACGAAGTTCTCCTGCGGCAGGCTGCGGCCTTTGGCGCTGACGATGCCCGCAGTGACCGTGTTGTCGAAGCCGAACGGCGAGCCGATTGCGACCACCCATTCACCCACCCTGAGCCGGTTCGGATCGCCCATACGCACCGCCGGCAGCCCGGTCGCCTCGATCTTGATCAGCGCGAGATCGGTGCGCCGGTCCGCCCCGATCACGCGCGCCTTGAAGTCGCGCTTGTCGGTAAGGCGGACGGTGACCTCATCGGCCGAGTCGACCACGTGCGCGTTGGTGAGAATGTAGCCGTCGGTGCTGATGATGAAGCCCGATCCGAGCGAGCGGCTTTCGAACTCGCGCGGGCCTTGTCCGGGACCCGGCGGGCGCGGGACGAAGCGCCTGAAGAAATCGTAGAGGGGATCGTCTTCCTCGATGTTCGGAATCTGCGGTCCGGCGCGGCGCTCGCGCGCCTGAGTGGTGCTGATATTGACGACCGTGGGACCTTGCCTCTCCGCGAGCTCGGTGAAATCCGGGAGCTCGCGCCCCTGCGCGAGCAGCGCGGAGGGCGTCCACAGCAGCAGGTAGAAAAGCAGCGCTCTCGTCATCGTGACGTCCTTGGTTTTCGGTGGAATCCGCGCGGGAAACCCCGGCTCTTCAATCATGAGCCGTGACGCAGGCGTGGGGGTCTCGTGCTTCTACCTGTGGTATTCCACCGCGTTGGCGATGTATTTTACGCTCTCTGGGGGCGCTTCGCCGACCACGGTGACCCAGTAGCTTCCAACCGGGCGCACATAGACATTGATCGCGCCCTGGCGCGCGAGGCCCGGCTGCGGCGCCGGCTGCTTGCTCGCCGCAGGCTGGATAAAAACCGAGATCGCGGCGAGCCCGTCGGAGAGCACGATATGGCCGATGCCGCTCGTGCCTCCCATGGTGCGCATCAACTCGGTCACCGTGCGAAAGCCCGCAGGCCTGGAGCGGATCGTCCAGCCCGCTTCCGCCAGATTGGCGCGCGTGGTGCCCGAATCCTCGACCCGCCAGTCCCGGCTCTCGCGGAAATAACGCGGCTTCAGCTGATCGCGTCCGATCTTGCCGCCGATTCTCAGCTGCGTGAACGCGAACTGCTCCAGCACTTCCTTGTTCTCATCGAAGGTCTTCGCCTTCAAGAGCATGCCGGTATTGAGATCCGCCCAGAGGCGGTGACCGTACCGCATCCGGTCCTTGGGCTCCAGCGCGATGACCTGACAACTGTAGCCCCCGACGCGCTCCACCTCGCCTTTCTTGAGGCTGTAGTTTTCGGACAAGTCCTTGAGCCGCTCCGAAAGAACCTCGGGAAACGCGCGCCGACCCGGCTGCTTGTCGATCTTGACCGTCATGCTCCCCGGCAGGTAGCACACGACTTCGTCGCCGGTGCGGACGATCTCGCGCGGAATGCCGTCCAGGGTTTCCAGCCGCTCGCGCGGTCCGGAGGCCTCGACGATGTGGATGATGCGGGAAGTTTCGACCTGCTGGCCCTGCTGGTATACGAAAGTGCCGGTGTAGCTGAGTTTCTGCGTGGCGGCGTAAATGCGCTGCAGCCATTGCAGCGCCGAAGGTTCGGTCTGCGCTATCGCCGCGGATACCGGGAGCAGGAACGGCAGAACCCTGATCGGTCCGAACAACCGCGACGCAAGCGGCAACGTCATTTCCGCCCGATCCCGCGCTCGTAGGCCACGGTGCGCGCGTAGGGCACGATGCCCTGCATGGCACTCGTGTGGGAATACGGCTGGTGTGCGAGCAGATAATTCTCGACTTCGGCCCCGATCAGGCGCGGCGTTGCGTCGGTCGCGGGCTGGTCGGCCGCCACGGGAATCACCGGTCCGGAGACGCCGGTTCCGGTGCCCGCGGCGAACTGCGGCTCGGCGCGCCAGCCGGAGGATGCGGTCAAAGCGACCAAAATCACCGCGGCGACGCTTGCAGCGGCCGACGTCGCGTACCAAGCCAGCCGCCCGGCCGCGGTCATCTTCCGCTGCGGAGCGAGAACGGTGGGTTCCTCTTGGAGGCGGGCCACGACGCGACCGGTGAGATCGGCGCCGATATGGCCCCTGAGCGCATCGCCGATCAGGTGGTAGGCATCCCACGCACGGCGCAACTCGGTGTCGGTTCTGAGCCGGCCAAGGTGTGCCTGGCAATCGCTGCTTTGAAGCTCCCCGTCAATCAGCGCCGAGAGTTTTTCCTTCATGGCTCACCACCTTCTGTCCTTGCGCGTCTCAAGCAGCGGCCGCAGTCGCTCGGCAATCGCCTCGCGCGCGCGGAATATCCTCGACCGGACGGTGCCGATCGGGCAATTCATGATCGTCGCTATGTCCTCGTAACTCAAGCCTTCGATTTCGCGCAGCGTGATGGCGTCGCGCAATTCTTCTGGCAATTGATCCATCGTGTCGCTCACGGTGCGCGCAATCTCCTTGGACATCATTACGCTCTCGGGCGTATTGACATCGCGCAGCTGCTCGCCGTCCTCGAAACCTTCGGCATCCTCGGAATTGAACTCGGTCGCCGTCGGGGCGCGCCGCCCCATCGCCACCAGATAGTTTTTGGCCGTATTGATGCCGATCCGGTACAACCACGTGTAGAAGGCGCTCTCGCCCCGGAACGACGGCAGCGCGCGGTATGCCTTGATGAATGCCTCCTGTGCGACATCCTCGACCTCGGAGGGGTTCCGAATAAACCGAGCCAGCAAGCGCGCCAGCTTGCGCTGGTACTTCGACACGAGCAGCTCGAAAGCATGCTTGTCGCCCCGCTGCGCCCGCTCGACCAGCTGCCGGTCGAGATCCCGCTCATCCATCCGCCGCCATCCCTGACGAAGCGGGTTTACGCTTCTGTTTGAAGTTATCCACAGGCGGCGGCCAGTATACCGCAGTGTCCGCGCAACCCCGGCGTGCCCTGCAGCTACAGACCCCGCGCCCTCAAAATAGTTCAGAAACTCGTAGGGTTATTCGGGCGGCGTCGGATCCACGCTTCCTGCGGAGCCCGCCGCACGGCGCCAACGCAGCCAGATTCGAAGCCGCCGCAGCTCCTCGGTCGACGCAGAGTCGGCCATAAGCACGACCCATTTGCGGCCTCGCTCCACTTGCTCGAGCCCCATCACCACGAGTGCGGTCGAAACAAAGTGGTCGGCTCCGAGCCTGCCTTCATGCCATGTTCCGTTGCGATCGCGCCAGGACGCGCGCCCGTCGGAGTGCAATTCGAGCGACACCGCCGCCGTGGAGGAGCGGTGCAGGGTTTCTACGAGGCACGCGGCTCCCGAGAGGAGCACGCCGGAGCCGACCAGAAACCGCGGCCAATCGGCGAGGCTCACCCAAGCGACGGCAAGCGCGAGGACATGAGCGACAGCGAGCACGGCCGCAAGCTGGAGCGAAGGCCTGAGGTCGATCTGCAATGTAGCCGCGGCTGGCATAAGCCTTTGTCCGGCGCGCGGAAACGCGTCTCTATGGGCCGATGGGAGAGGTTAAGCCAGGTCAAACGCGCTTGAAGATCAGCGTGCCGTTGGTGCCGCCGAATCCGAAGGAATTCGAAAGCGCCGTGCGCATCGGCATGCGCCGCGCGGTGTTCGGCACATAATCGAGATCGCAGGCCGGGTCCTGGTTGAACAGGTTCGCGGTCGGAGGCGCGACCTGATGGTGAACCGCCAACGCGGAGAAAATCGCCTCCACCCCTCCGGCGGCGCCGAGCAAGTGCCCCGTCATTGACTTGGTCGAGCTGATGGCGAGCCTTTTTGCGTGCTCGCCGAAGCAGCGCTTGACCGCCACGGTTTCGGCGAGGTCGCCGAGCGGAGTCGAAGTCCCGTGAGCGTTGATGTAGTCGATGTCTTCGCGGTTGAGCCGCGCGTTGCGCAAGGCGTTCTCCATGCAGCGCGCCGCCCCCTCGCCGTCCTCCTGGGGCGCGGTCATGTGGTAAGCGTCACCGCTCATGCCGTAACCGGCGAGCTCGGCGTAGATCGTGGCCCCGCGCTTCTTTGCGTGCTCCAGCTCCTCGAGCACCAGCACTCCGGCCCCTTCGCCGAGAACAAAGCCGTCGCGGTCCTTGTCCCAGGGGCGGCTCGCCGTGGCGGGATCGTCGTTGCGCGTCGATAGCGCGCGCGCGGCCGCGAAGCCGCCCACAGCGAGCAGGGTGATGGTCGCTTCCGCGCCGCCGGCGACCATCACATCGCAGTCCTCGTATTCGATAAGACGCCCCGCTTCACCGATGCAGTGCGTCGAGGTGGTGCAGGCCGTCACCATCGCGAGGTTCGGTCCTTTGAGACCGAACATGATCGACAGATTGCCCGAGATCATGTTGATGATCGTGCTGGGAATGAAGAACGGCGAAATCTTGCGCGGACCACCCTTCAGCACGTCGTTGTGCGTGTCCTCGATCATCGGCAGTCCGCCGATGCCCGAGCCGATGTTCACGCCGATGCGAACGGCGTTGGCTTCTGTGACTTGAATCCCCGAATCCTTGATGGCCTGGACCCCGGCCGCGAGGCCGAGATGGATGAAACGATCCATGCGTCGCGCCTCTTTCGGCGACAGGTAGGCGGCGACGTCGAAGTTCTTTACTTCGCCCGCGATCTGGCTGGAGAGCGCAGCCGCGTCGAAACGCGTGATGCGGCTGATGCCCGACTTTCCGGCGAGGACGCTCGACCAGGCCTCTGCAACGGCGTTGCCGATCGGGCAGACGATTCCTAATCCGGTGACGACGACACGACGGCGGCTCAAATGCGCTCCGGCCGTGGGGAGAAATCAGGCTTTCTTTGCGCGGGCGTTGACGTAGTCGATGGCCTGCTGGACCGTGGTGATCTTTTCCGCTTCCTCATCCGGGATTTCCGTCTCGAACTCCTCTTCGAGAGCCATCACCAGCTCGACCGTGTCGAGCGAATCGGCGCCGAGGTCGTCGACAAACGAGGATGCGTTCTTGATCTCCGCTTCGTTGACGCCGAGCTGCTCCGCGACGATTTTCTTGACGCGCTGTTCAACATTTTCCATTGCGGGCTCCTTCCCTTTGCTGCAGTCGAAATTCGGGAGGTGCGAATTGTAGCAGAATCGCCTCTCTCCGCGGCAACCCGGTCAGCTCATGTACATGCCGCCGTTCACGTGCAGCGTCGCGCCGGTGATGTAGGCCGCCTGCGGCGAAGCGAGAAACGCCACTGCGGCCGCGATATCCTCGGGTGTTCCGAAACGCCCCAGCGGAATCTGCTGGAGCAGCGTCTCGCGGTGCGCCTCGCCGAGCGCGCGGGTCATGTCCGTGTCGATGAAACCCGGCGCGACGCAGTTGACGGTGATGCCCCGGCCGCCGATTTCCCGCGCGAGCGAGCGCGTCATGCCGGCGACGCCGGCTTTCGCCGCCGAATAATTGACCTGCCCGGCGTTTCCGCTCGAACCCACCACCGAGGTGATGTTGATGATCCGACCCGAGCGCGCCTTCATCATGCCGCGCAACACCGCCTTGCAGAGCCGGAACACGGATCCGAGGTTGGTGTCGATCACCGCGTCCCACTCGGTCTCCTTCATGCGCATGGCAAGATTGTCCCTGGCGATGCCGGCATTGTTGACGAGGACGGATATGCTCCCGTACGCCCGCTCGATCTCGGCGACGAGAGGTTCGATGCTCGCGGCGTCGGTGACGTCGAGCCGCGCCCCCTTTCCTTGAACTCGCGCCTCGGCGAAGTGCGAGGTGATCGACCGGGCGCCGGCCTCGGTGGTGGCCGTGCCGACCACGGTCGCGCCCCGGCCGCCGAGCGTCAAGGCGATGGCCTTGCCGATTCCGCGCGATGCGCCGGTCACGAGCGCGACTTGGCCCGCGAGCTCCATCATGGGCTCCTCGACAGTTGCACGCCCTGCTCCAGTCCGGCGCGGTCGGCGAGCGCGAGGCCCTGCATTCCCTCGACAATGCGCCGGGCGAGCGGCGCGAGCACCTTTCCGGGACCGCATTCGAACATGTGCGTCGCGCCCCTCGCCGCCATTTCTCTGACGCACTCGACCCAGCGCACCGGATGATCCGCCTGTGTCGTCAGCGCCTTCTTGACGCCCTCGGCGTCGGCATGCCCTTTGGCGTCGACATTGTGAATGACCGGGATGCGCGGCGGGTTGACCGCGATTCCCGCGAGCGCTTCGCGCAGCCGCTCCGCCGCCGGAGCCATCAGCGAAGAGTGGAATGGAGCGCTCACCGGCAGCGCGATCGCCCGCTTCGCGCCGCGCGCCTTCGCGGACTCGACCGCCCTTTGCACCGCGCCCGCGTGGCCGGCGATGACGACCTGCCCCGGGGCATTGAAGTTTACCGCCTCGCAGACCTCGCCCCGTGCGGCTTCCGCGCACACCGCGCTGACCGCCTCGTCGTCCAGACCCAGGATCGCAGCCATTGCGCCCTTTCCTTGCGGCACCGCTTCCTGCATCGCCCGGCCGCGCAAGCGAACCAGGGGGAGGCAATCGGCGAATGAAATCGCGCCCGCCGCGACGAGCGCGGGGTATTCGCCGAGGCTGTGGCCGGCGAGGAGCGCCGGTTGCGCGCCGCCCATTTCCAGCCATGCCCGCCAGGCGCAAATTCCGGCGGCCACCATGGCAGGCTGGGTGTTGACGGTGCTGTTCAGCTCCTCCGCCGGCCCTGCAGCGATCAGCTTGGCGATGTCCTGCTTCAGGATATCGGACGCTTCGGCGAGCGTCGCGCGGATCACCGGCATATCCCCGTAGGCGGCGAGCATGCCCACCGACTGCGATCCCTGTCCGGGAAAAACCATGGCGAGCTTCACCTCGACTACATCTCCACCAATGACGCGCCCCAGGTAAAGCCGCCGCCGACTGCCTGGAGCATGACCTTGTGCCCCGGCTCGATGCGACCGTCGCGAACGGCGAGATCGAGCGCGAGCGGCACCGACGCCGCAGACGTGTTGCCGTGGCGGTCCACCGTGACGATGAGCTTCGAGGGTTCGATTCCGAGTTTTTTTACGGTCGCTTCGAGTATACGCAAGTTGGCCTGGTGCGGGATGAGCCAGTCGATGTCCGCCGCGGCCAATCCGCACAGCGCCAGAGTTTCGCGCGCGACCTCGTCCAGCACTTTTACCGCGAACTTGAACACCGCCTGGCCCTCCATCTGCAGGAACGCGGACCCGACGATCTTGCCGCCGCAGACGTTGCCGGGCACCGAGAGGATGTCGGCGTAGGAGCCGTCGGCGTGCAGCACGCTTCCCAGGATGCCGGGCCTCGAGCCGGCCTTGAGGACCACCGCCCCGGCCCCGTCGCCGAACAGCACCGCCGTCCCGCGGTCGTTCCAGTCGAGAATCCGCGAATACACTTCGGTGCCGACGACCAGCGCGCAGCGATTCTGGCCCGAGCGGATGAACTTGTCCGCGATCGCCAGCGCGTAGACGAATCCGCTGCACACGGCCTGCACGTCGAAGGCCGTGCAGCCCTTGATCCCGAGCTTTGCCTGCATGATGCACGCCGTGCTCGGAAAGATGTAATCGGGAGTCGCCGTGGCGACGATGATGAGATCGATTTCCTGCGGGGAGATGCGCGCCGCGGCGAGAGCCGCGCGGCTGGCATCGACGCCGAGATCGCTCGAAGTCTGCGAGGGCTCGGCGATATGGCGCTGGCGGATCCCGGTGCGCGTGCGGATCCATTCGTCCGAGGTGTCCATGCGCTTGGCCAGATCGTGGTTGGTCACGATCTTCGCGGGCAGACCGCTGCCGGTGCCGACAATGCGAGACCAGATCACGTCTCCACCGCCTCCGACTTTCCCTGCTCGAACTGACCGAACCGCCGCATCAGGCGATGCAGCACTTCGTTGCGCACCTCCTCCGCCGCCCGCCCGAGGGCGCGCTCGAAGCCGAAGACATCGGCCGAGCCGTGGCTCTTCACCACGATCCCCCTCAATCCGAGCAAGGTCGCCCCGTTGAAGCGCCGCGGATCGAGCCGCCTGCGGAACGCGTACAGCGCCGGCATCACGATCACGCCGGCGAACCTCGCAAGAACGCTGCGCATGAACTCCTCGCGAATGTAGCTGCGCACCATCTGCACCATTCCTTCGGAGGCCTTGAGCATGACGTTGCCGACGAAGCCGTCGCATACGACGACGTCGGCCTCACCCCGGTAGATCCCGTCGCCCTCGATGTTGCCGATGAAATTGAGGCCGCTTTGGCGCAGCAGCTCGGCCGCGCGCTTCACCACTTCGTTGCCCTTGATGTCCTCCTCGCCGATATTGAGCAGGCCGACGCTCGGCCGATCCTTGTGCTCCACCGCCGCCACCAGGGTCGCCCCCATGATGGCGAACTGCAGCAGGTGCTCCGGCCCGCAATCGACGTTGGCGCCGAGATCGAGGACATAGGTGCTGCCCTGCGTGCTGGGCAGCGCCGCGATGATCGCGGGACGGTCGATCCCGGGAAGCGTCTTGAGCACGAAGCGCGACACGGCCATCAGCGCGCCGGTGTTGCCCGCGCTGACGCAGGCCTGCGCTTCGCCGTTCTTGACCAAATCGACCGCGACGCGCATCGAGGAGTCCTTCTTGTTGCGCAGCGCGAGCGCCGGCGATTCGTCCATCAGCACCACCTCGCTCGCCGGATGCACGCGCAGACGCGGGCTCGACCGGGCGCCGCCCGCCCGCAGCTCCGCCTCGATGGCGTCGCGCAAGCCCACCAGGACGATATCGACGTTCGAATTGGATTTCAGGAAATTGAGCGCCGCAGGCACCGTCACGTGCGGGCCGTGGTCGCCGCCCATGCAGTCAATGGCTACCGTGATGTCCATGTGGCGCGGCGCGAAGCGTGTCTGCTGCTGCGCTTCAGTTCGGATCGATCCCGGCGCCGCGGGTCGCTCGAGCCGGGCGATGCCCTACTCGCTCCTGGTCTTGACGACCTTCTTGCCGCGGTAGTAGCCGCTCGGGCTGATGTGGTGGCGCAGATGCGCTTCGCCCGTCGTCGGCTCGACCGCGAGCGCAGGGGGGGTGAGGAAATCGTGGGCGCGGTGCATGCCGCGCTTCGAGGGCGATTTCTTGTTCTGCTGGACTGCCATATGGGAGCTCCTTCAAACTTTAGCCACCGATCCGCGTACGGCGCACGCTTGCAGCGCGGCACGGGTAAATTGGAGGCCGCCGAGCACCCCCGCTTGCGACATAAGGGCCGCATGATATTATGTTTGCCATCGAGTGTCAAAAGAAATTCCAAGTTGTTCAGAGCGTTACTGCATTTTCTTGTTCTCATGGCGACGGTCGCACCGGCCCTCGCCCAGGTATATAAATGGGTCGACGAAAGAGGCGTGACGCACTATGGCGAGCGGCCGCCGCAAGGTCGCAACGCGAGTGAAGTGCCGAACAAGCTCGGGTCCCCCGCCCGGGGAAGCCCGATTCAACCGGATGCCGCACCGCAAACCAGCGCCCCTCAGACCGACGCTACGGCCGAGCAAAGGCAGGAAACCGCGCGGCGCGAGGAGCAGTGCCGCCAGCAGCGGGAACTGCTGGCGCGCCTGAAGCAAAGTCCGCAGCCCACCGCAGAACACTACGGCGCAATTGCGCGGCAGCAAAAAATAGTCGCGGAGCAATGCAAAGGCTAGGCGCGCCGTCGCGCGTCTCTTTTTTCAATGCAGCTGGTTCTTGCCTCGACCTCGCGCTACCGACGCGCTTTGCTGGAACGCCTCGGGATGCCGTTTGTCGTCGCGGATCCGGGGATTCATGAAGAGCGCCGCCCCGGGGAAGCACCGGAGCACATGGCGCGGCGCCTCGCCGAGGCCAAGGCGCGGGCGGTCGCACGCGAGTTTCGCGACGCTCTGGTCATAGGCTGCGACCAAGTTGCGGTTGGAAACGGCGAAGTGCTAGGCAAACCCGGCACGCACAAAAACGCGGTCCGCCAGCTTCGAGCGCTTTCTGGCCGCGAGGCGGTTTTTCACACGGCGATATGCGTGCACAACACCGCTGACGGCACCAGTGGGATCCGCGTCGTCCCGTGCCGAGTCACTTTCCGCAGGCTCGACGACGCGGCAATCGAGCGCTATCTAGCCCGGGAGCAACCCTACGATTGCGCCGGAAGCGCAAAGTCGGAGGGACTGGGCATCGCGCTGATCGAGAAAATGGAAGGCGACGACCCGAACGCGCTCGTGGGCCTGCCGCTGATCGCGCTGGTGGATTTGCTCCACGAGCAAGGGCTTGATGTCTTCTGACCGCAGAGGCTCGCTTTACCTCGTGCCCAACACTTTGGGCGACGCCGCACCCGAAGCCGTCATTCCGGCTGCGGTGCTCGATCGCGCCCGCTCGCTCGATTACATCATCGCTGAAGACCCCAAAACGGCCCGCGCCTTCCTGAAACGCATCGGATCGACGCGGGTACTGCAGAGCATTCGCGTCGAGAGGCTCGATCACAACACCCGGCCGAGCGATATTCCGGCGCTGCTTGAGCCGCTGCTCGACGGCCGCGACGCCGGTCTACTCTCAGAAGCCGGGCTTCCTGCTGTCGCCGATCCTGGGGCGAGCCTCGTTCGGCTCGCGCATGAGCGCAACGTCCGCGTCGTGCCTCTCAGCGGTCCCTCCTCCATGGTGCTTGCCCTCGCCGCCTCCGGTCTGGAAGGCCAGCGCTTCGCGTTTCACGGTTATCTGCCCGTGGCAGAAACTGAATTGCTCTCCACATTGAAAGAATGCGAACGCCAGTCGCGGAAGCTCAAGCAGACTCAGATATTCATCGAAACGCCCTACCGCAACGACCGCACTCTAGCAACGATGCTGCGCGCTCTCGCCCCGGCTACGCTCGTGTGCGTCGCTGCGGACCTGACACTGGAATCGGAAACGGTGAAAACGCGATCGATTGCGGCGTGGCGGAAAGAAACGCCGCAGCTCAGGGGACGGCCGACGGTATTCCTGTTTCTGGCCTGAGTTTCAACGCACGCTGAGCTGCCCCTGCGCCAGCACCTTGGCGAGCGCGCCGGCCATCGCCGCGCCGAAGCGCTTGGCGAACCGCT
>DASPXL010000337.1:0-1855 GCA_035637375.1 Burkholderiales bacterium | reverse complement strand
ACCATCTTACCTTTATAGGCGAAAATTCCGGGAGCGCAAGTCGCAAGGCGATTTATCCGGAAAGCTTCGCTTTCACCAGCGCCGACACCCTGCCCATGTCCGCGCGTCCCGAGAGCTTGCCCTTCAGCAACCCCATCACCTTGCCCATGTCGGCGGCGCCTTTCGCGCCCGTTTGCACGATCGCCGCGGCGATTTCGCTCCCGATTTCCGCGTCGGTCAATTGCTTAGGCAGATAGCCCGAAAGGAGGTTCAACTCGAAGGTCTCCTTCTCCGCGAGGTCCTGCCGGCCGGCCGCCTGGAACTGCGCGATCGAGTCGCGCCGCTGCTTGATCATTTTTTCGATGACGGAGGCGACCTCCGCGTCGGACAGTTCCTTGCGCTCGTCGACCTCGCGTTGCTGGATCGCCGCGAGCAGCAGCCGGATCGCCGACAGGCGCTGGGTCTCTCGCGCCTTCATCGCGGCCTTCATATCATCGGTGATCTTGGCTTTGACGGACATGGCGGGAATCAGGACCTGGGATCTGGAATTGAAAACCGGAGAATCAGAAAACGCAAGGCCGGACAGACTCGAGCCTGCCCGGCCCTCGATCCCGAATCCCCGGCCTCGGATCCTTAATAGAGCTTTGGGGGCAATGTCTGGTTGCGCAGGCGCTTGTAATGCCGCTTGACGGCCGCGGCGAGCTTCCTCTTGCGGTAGGCGGTCGGCTTTTCGTAGAACTCGCGGGCGCGCAGTTCGGTGAGAAGCCCCGTTTTTTCCACGGTCCGCTTGAAGCGGCGCAACGCCACCTCGAAGGGCTCGTTTTCCTTGACGCGCACGGTCGGCATGCAGGCTCGTTTCCAGATGCAAAGGCGCGGATTCTAGCAGAGAATCCCCCCTCGGGCCACCTGCCTCGCGCGGCGCGGCCCAAATCGCGGACCGCTCGGGCGCCGGGGCGCGCAAATCGATCAAAGGGCCGACGAATCATGCTCGTGCTGGGCATAGAGACTTCCTGCGACGAAACCGGAGTCGCCGTCTACGACAGCGACCGCGGCCTGCTCGCTCACGCGCTGCATTCGCAGGTGGCGCTGCACGACCCGTACGGCGGCGTGGTGCCCGAGCTCGCTTCGCGGGACCACGTTCGGCGGCTCCTCCCCCTCGCCCGCCAGGTGCTGCGCGGGGCCGGCGTCCAGGAGTCGGATTTGGACGCGATCGCATTCACGCAAGGCCCCGGCCTCGCGGGAGCGCTGCTCGTGGGCGCCGCCGTCGCGAACGGCCTCGCTTTCGGCCTCGGAATCGCGGCGATCGGCGTGCACCACCTCGAAGGGCATTTGCTTTCGCCATTGCTCGAGAAAAACGCCCCGGTCTTTCCGTTCGTCGCGCTGCTCGTTTCCGGAGGCCACACCCAGCTTATGCGTGTCTCCGGAGTCGGCGACTACCGGATGCTGGGCGAAACGCTGGACGACGCCGCGGGGGAAGCTTTCGACAAGACCGCCAAGCTGCTCGGCTTGAGCTATCCGGGCGGACCGGCGCTTGCCAAGCTCGCGCAGCGCGGCAAGCCCGATCGCTTCGAGTTTCCGCGCCCGATGCTCGAGCAGCTCGGAAAACACGGCGATCTCAATTTCAGCTTCAGCGGCCTGAAGACCGCGGTCGTGACGCTCCTCCGCCAGCGCACGCTCGACGAGCAAACGCGCGCCGACGTCGCCGCGGCGTTTCAGGAGGCGGTAGTCGACGTGCTTGTCGCGAAGTCGCTCGCGGCGATCAGGCGCACGGGCCTGGAGCGGCTGGTCGTGGCGGGAGGCGTCGGCGCCAACCTGCGCCTGCGCGCGCTGCTCGACGCCCGAGCGGCGCGCGACGGATTCAGCGTGTACTACCCCG
>DASPXL010000336.1:0-3542 GCA_035637375.1 Burkholderiales bacterium | reverse complement strand
CTCGTGATGCAGACGGTCGAGGCGCTCATCGACGAGCGCGGCGCCGAGGAGAAGATCTGGGCCTCGATGGTGAAGCAGGCGCTCAAGCGCCGCAATCCGGGCTTCAACGAGTCCTACTACGGCTTCTCGTCCTTCTCCAAGCTTCTCGACGAAGCCGAGTCGCGCAACATGCTGCAGTTGGAGCGCGACGAAAAATCGGGCGGGTATATCGTCAAGGGCGTCGCGCACTGAAATTCGGATTGCGTGTCCATAGGCTGCGTATTATCCTTGTAAATTAAAAGACTATCTTTTAAAATACATGGATGATCCGGCGGCGCCTTGAACCGGTTCTGCTCGCCTCCCTGCGACGCTTTCCGGTCGTCGGGCTGGTCGGCGCGCGCCAGGTCGGGAAGACCACCCTGGCACGCACCGTGGCGCGCCGCTTCGACGCCGCCGCCTATCTCGATCTGGAGCGCCCGTCGGATGCTGCGAAACTGAGGGATCCCGAACTCTATCTCGAACCGCTCGCCGGCCGTCTGGTAATCATCGACGAAATCCAGCGGCGCCCCGAGCTCTTCCCGGTGCTGCGCAGCCTCGTTGACGCGAAACGCAGGAACGGCCGATTTCTGGTCCTCGGTTCGGCCTCGCCCGATCTGGCGCGGCAGGCATCGGAAAGCCTCGCCGGCCGCGTCGTATATCACGAGCTTGCGCCGCTCACGCTGGATGAGGTCGCCACGGCCAAGCGCCACACCCCGATGACGCCGTGGAATCGCGGCGGGTTCCCCGGGGGCTTCCTGGCCGCCTCCGATTCCAGATCGCTCGAGTGGCGCGAGGCCTTCATCGAGACGCATCTTCAACGCGACCTCCCTGCGCTCGGCGTGCGCATTCCTGCCGCCGCGCTGCGGCGCTTCTGGGAGATGCTCGCCCACTTTCACGGCCAGATCTGGAACGCATCGAAAATCGCGGCGAGCCTGGGCGTCAGTGCACCGACGGCCAAGCACTATCTCGACACGCTGCAGGACACGTTCATGATCCGGGACCTGCCGCCGTTCGCGGCAAATCTCAAGAAGCGCCTGGTGAAAAGCCCGAAGGTCTATCTGCGCGACAGCGGATTGCTGCACGCGTTGCTGCGCATCGGGGCGGTCGATGACCTGCTCGGACACCCGATCGCCGGAGCCTCGTGGGAAGGCTGGGTCATCGAGCAGGCGCTGGCTGCGGACGGCGGGCGTTCGGGCGCATGCTTTTACCGCACCGCGGCGGGCGCCGAGATCGACCTGGTGCTGGAGCGACCACGCGGGAGGCGCCTTGCTTTCGAAATCAAGCTCGGGTCGGCGCCGGCGCCGTCGCGCGGTTTCTGGTCGGCCGTCAGCGACCTGAAGCCGAGCGCGGCGTTCGTGGTTTATTCTGGAAAGGAGCGCTACCCGCTCGGGCAAGGGGTCGAAGCACTCCCGATATCCATGCTTCCCGCTGTCCTGAGCATCTAGCTGAGCAGTATGCCTACATCGGCCTTGAGGCTGGCGATGGTGGCTTCAATGACATTCAATCGATGTGAGTGCTCCGCAAGCGTCTTGCGCGTTTCAACTCGGAACTCGCGCATCTCCTCGCGAAACTCGACTATCGTCTTCAGGGTTAGATCCACCAGGCGCTCCGTGTCTAGACGCCATTGTACGCCGCCGCTTCGCGCCGGCGCGATGTTCCATGCCGTATCGCCCGGCCGCGCACGCTACACCCGCTCGATGATCACCGCGATCCCCTGCCCCACGCCGATGCACATGGTGCAAAGTGCGTAGCGGCCTTTAGTCGCCTGCAATTGATACATCGCGGTGGTAACCAGGCGCGCGCCCGATGCTCCCAAAGGATGACCGATGGCGATCGCTCCGCCGTTGGGGTTGACGTTGGGGGCATCATCCGCAAGCCCGAGATCGCGCGTTACGGCGAGCGCCTGCGCTGCGAACGCCTCGTTCAGCTCGATCACGTCCATCTGTGAGAGCTTGAGTTCCGTCTTCTCCAGGACCTTGCGCGTGGCAGGCGCCGGACCTACTCCCATGATCCGCGGGGCGACGCCCGCCGTCGCCATCGCGAGGACCCGCGCTTTCGGTGTCAGCTTATGCTTCCTCGCCGCGGCGTCGGAAGCGAGAATCATCGCGCAAGCGCCGTCGTTCACGCCCGAGGCGTTGCCCGCGGTGACCGTACCCTCGGGCTTCACTACGCCTTTGAGCTTGGCGAGCGCCTCGAGGGTCGCCTCCGGGCGCGGATGTTCGTCGCGATCCGCGAGCGTCGCCGCGCCCTTTTTTCCAGCGACGGAGACTGGAACGATCTCGCTCCGATAGAATCCCCTGGCCTGCGCCGCCGCCCAGCGCTGCTGGCTCCTCAGCGCGAAGGCGTCCTGGTCGGCGCGCCCCACCTTGAACTCCTCCGCGACGTTTTCGGCGGTCTCCGGCATAGAGTCGATGCCGTACTTCGCTTTCATCAGCGGATTCACGAAGCGCCAGCCGATCGTGGTGTCCTCGATTTTCGCCGCTCGCGAGAACGCGCTCTCCGCTTTCGCAACGACGAAGGGCGCGCGCGACATGCTTTCCACGCCTCCCGCGATCATGAGTTGCGTTTCGCCGCAGCGGATCGCCCGGGCCGCGGTGCCGGCCGCATCCAGGCTCGAACCGCACAACCGATTCACGGTCGCCCCCGGCACCGTATGCGGCAGCCCGGCGAGAAGCAGCGCCATGCGCGCCACGTTGCGGTTGTCCTCGCCCGCCTGGTTGACGCAGCCGTAGATCACATCGTCTAGCGCGGCCCAGTCTACCGAGGGGTTGCGCTCCATGAGCGCCTTGATAGGAAGCGTGGCGAGGTCGTCGGTGCGGATCGAAGCGAGCGCCCCACCGTAGCGACCAAACGGCGTACGCACAGCGTCGCAGATGAAGACTTCGGTCATTCCCAGAATCTATCAGACCAGGCCGGTCACGGGAATCGCCGCTCCATGAATCGCGCGCGCGGCATCGGAGGCGAGAAACAGCACGACCTCGGCGAGCGCTTCCGGCGCCACCCAGCGCCGCGGATCGGCGCCGGGCATGTCGGCGCGGTTCTGCGGCGTGTCGATGATGCTGGGAAGAATGCAGTTGACGTTGATCCCCTTGTCGCGCAATTCCGCCGACATGCTTTCGGTCAGCCGGATGACCGCGCTCTTCGCGGCGCTGTAGGCGCCCATGTTCGCCTTGCCGGCGAGGCCCGCGAGGGCGGCGATGTTGACGATCTTTCCGTACCCCGCAGCGATCATCCCCGGAACGACCGCCCGGGCGGTGTGGATCACCGATTTTGCGTTCAAGTCGAGCATCAGCTCCCAGGTGTCCTCCGGGGTTTCGTGCACCGGGTGCCCCATGCGGAAGCCGCCGGCGATATTGCACAGGACGTCGATCCGCCCGAAACTGTCCACAGCGGTCCTGATTGCGTTCCCCACCGCGGCCGCGTCGAGCAAGTCGGCTTCGAGGAACAGGCTGCGCTCGCCCCGATTACCGAGGGCCGTCCGCAGGCTTTTCTCGTCGCGGCCGAGAAGAACCAGCGCCGCCCCG
>DASPXL010000335.1:0-3925 GCA_035637375.1 Burkholderiales bacterium | reverse complement strand
GGACGACTACGGGTTCTTCGAGATCGAGCTCGCCGATTTCGCCCGCGCGGAGCAGGCCTACATCGCCCACACGCCGATCCTCAAGACGCGGCTTTTCGACCGGCACGGCGGCGGCGTCGAAATCACCGATTTCGCCCCGCGCTTCGAGCAGTTCGGCAGGCTCTTCTGCCCCGTGATGCTGATGCGCCAGGTGCGCCCGATCTCGGGCAGCCCGCGCGTCCGCATGCGCATCCGGCCGGCGTGCGAGTACGGCGCGCGCCGCCCGGCGATCACCTGGGGCAGTAATCACGTGCGCTACGTCATGCAAGAGATGGTCCTGAGGGTGACCGCCGATTACTCGATCACGGCGATCCTCGAGGAAACGCCGGTGGTGCTGCGCGAGCCGGTGTCGGTCGTGCTCGGGCCGGACGAGACGCTGCAGGGCTCCGCCGCGGAAGTGTTCCGCAGGTTCCTCGACGACACCGCCGCGTTCTGGCGGGCCTGGGTGCGCAATCTCGGCATCCCGTTCGAATGGCAGGAGAACATCATCCGCGCGGCCATCACCTTGAAGCTCAACGCGTACGAGGACACCGGCGCCATCGTCGCGGCGGTGAGCACCTCGATCCCGGAGTCGCGCGCGAGCGGCCGCAACTGGGACTACCGGTACTGCTGGCTGCGCGACGCGTACTTCGTGGTGAACGCCCTGAACCGGATGAACGCGACGCGGCCGATGGAGCGCTACCTCGACTACATCATCAATATCGCCACCGGCGCCGACGGCCGCGACCTGCAGCCGGTCTACGCGATCAGCGGCAAGGCGGGAATCGAGGAGCGCGAAATCGCTTCGCTGCCCGGCTACCGCGGCATGGGTCCGGTGAGGATCGGCAATCAGGCGTACTCGCAGGTCCAGCACGACGTCTACGGCGCGGCGATCCTCGCGGCTGCGCACGTGTTCTTCGACGCGCGGCTCGCGCTGCGCAGCGACGAGTCGCTGTTCCGCCAGCTCGAGCAGCTCGGCGAGCGCGCCGCCGCCTTGTTCGACCAGCCCGATGCCGGCCCGTGGGAGCTGCGCGGCGCAAAGCGCGTCCATACCTTCTCGAGCGTGATGTGCTGGGCGGGATGCGACCGCCTCGCTAAGATCGCCGCGCGGATCGGGCTCGCTGACCGCGCGCGCGCCTGGCGCGAGCGGGCCGACGCGATGCATTCGGCGATCTGCGCGCGGGCCTGGAACGCGAAGCGCAAAAGCTTCGCCGCAACTTTCGGCGGCGAGGACCTGGACGCGAGCCTGCTCCTCCTGCACGAGCTCGATTTCCTGCGCCCCGACGACCCGCGCTTCGCTTCCACGGTCCAAGCCGTCGAGCAGGACCTGCGCCGCGGGGAGTTCCTGTTCCGCTACAGCGGGGCGGATGACTTCGGCGTCCCGGAGAACGCCTTCGTGGTCTGCACCTTCTGGTATATCGACGCGCTGTCCGCGCTGGGACGGAAGGACGAGGCCCGCGCGCTGTTCCAGGGCATACTCGGCCGCTGCAACCGCCACGGTCTGCTCTCGGAGCATATCGACCCGCGCAGCGGCGAATTGTGGGGGAACTTTCCGCAGACCTACAGCATGGTCGGCATGATCAATTCCGCGATGCGTCTCAGCATCCCCTGGGACGAGGCTTACTGAATTCTCGCCGCGCCCCGCCCGAAATGATCCGCATCGGCGTGGACATCGGCGGCACCAAGATCGAAGTCGCCGCGATCGACGAATCGGGCGCCGAGCTGCTGCGCCGTCGCGAGCCCGCGCCGCGCGTCGGCTACGCCGAGGCGATCGGCGCGATCGCGAAATTCGTCCTCGAAGCCGAAAGGGCGGTCGGTGCGCCCTGCTCGGTCGGTATCGGAACCCCGGGCGCGGTGTCGCGCGAGTCCGGGGTGCTCAAAAACGCCTATGCGAGCGTGCTGAACGGCATGCCGCTCAAGCCGGATCTGGAGCGCCTCCTCGGCCGCGAAGTGCGCTTTGCCAACGACGCCAACTGCTTCGCGCTCTCGGAGGCGGTCGACGGCGCCGCGAAAGGCGCGCGGGTCGTGTTCGGCGCGATCCTCGGCACCGGGGTCGGCGGCGGAGTCGTCGTGAACGGCCGCGCGGTCGAAGGCGCCAACTCGATCGGCGGCGAATGGGGGCACAACGCGCTTCCCCGGCCGGCGCCGGGTGAGTTGCCGGGCCCCCGCTGCGGCTGCGGCCGCGACGGCTGCATCGAAGCTTTCCTTTCCGGTCCGGGGCTTGCACGCGATCACCGGCTCGCGACCGGAGAGCCGCGCGAGCCGGCCGATATCGTCGCGCGCGCCGACTCGGGCGATCGCGGCTGCGCCGCGACGCTCGAGCGTTACGAGGAGCGGCTCGCGCGCGCGTTGGCGGGCGTCATCAATCTGCTCGACCCCGAGATCATCGTGCTCGGCGGCGGGCTGTCGAACGCCGAGCGCCTGTACCGCAACGTGCCGGCGCGCTGGGGCCGCCACATCTATTCCGACACGGTCGTGACGCAGTTGGTGAGGGCGGCCTACGGCGACGCGAGCGGAGTGCGCGGCGCGGCGCGCTTGTGGTGAGGATTGCGTATCTCGAACAGGAGAGGACACACATGGAAAAGCAGAACTACGACGCCGGTCTTCCGGTGACGAACGCGCCGTTCAACCTGTGCGTGCGCCACGGCGACCTGATCTTCATTTCGGGCCTTCCGCCCTTCGACGAGGCGTTCTCCAACGCGGTGCGCGAGGCGCGCGAGAAGGGCCTGCCGATCCCGCCCTTTCCCAATCCGCCGTTCGAGCAGCAGGTGCGCCTGGTGATGGACAACCTGAAGAAGCTCGCCGAGGCGGCCGGCTCGAACATGGACTGCCTGCTCAAGGTGATCGTGTGGCTGAAAGATCAGCGCGACTCCGAGCAGTTCGACCGCATCTACCGCACCTACTTCTCGAGCCGCGAAACGCTTCCCGCGAGAACGCGCATCCAGGCGGGCCGCACCCCCATGGACTGCGGGCTCGAGGTCGAGGCGATCGGCTACGTGCCGAAAGGGAAAGCCGCAAAGAAAGCGGTCAAGTCGAAGACTTCCGCGCGCAAGAGAAAATAAGATCGCTCGGCGGCGCCGGCTCTTATTGCTCCGCCGGCATTCGACGCAAGATTTGATTTGGCTGTCTCAGCCAAACGCTCTACAATGGCGACAAGAAAGGACGCCCATGTACGCGTACAAGGAAACCGTAACGATTGACGACCCCAAGTGCATCGTGCTGAAACAGCCTTTGCCGCTTCGGAAAGGGCAACGTGTGGAAGTCCTCGTTGTTGCCGAGAGCGATGACGCCGAGCTTGAGCTACTGCGCGAAGAAATCGCGAAACGCGGTGTGACCGAGGCCGATGTGAAGGACGCCATCGCTTGGGCACGCAGCAGGGGGTGATGCGTGTTGTGTTCGACACTATTGAGCCTTACCAAACTTCGTGACACGGGGATACCCGAGGGCACCGTCATTCCCGCGCAAGCGGGAATCCAGCGGCGTTACAGCGAGAGTCACTGGGTCCCCGCTTTCGCGGGGACGACAGGCAAACGTGTAATCCGGTTACGTAATACACAATAATACGGTCGTCTCCGCACTGCTTTTCGGCGGCGCTTGGGACCTCGCGTCCTTTCGATCAAGCCAACTTCAGCCCGGCCAGCACCTTAGAAGGCACGAACGGCACCGAACGCAGCCGCACGCCGATCGCCTCGAACACGGCGTTGGAGATCAGGCATTGCTGCAGGAAAGGGAAACAACATGAAGCAATTGCATCGGATTCTGGGATTGACCGCGTGTGTGATTCTGTTGGGCGCGAGCGCGAGCGCCATGGCGCAGAACAAAGCCGAGAAACGCGACATGGAGCTCGTCGGCTACCACGATCTGCAGAGGCGCAGCGCCTACCAACCCGTCATTCACAAGCAGGGCA
>DASPXL010000334.1:0-2615 GCA_035637375.1 Burkholderiales bacterium | reverse complement strand
GGATAACGGGCTCGGAGCGAGCATCTGACCCCTTGGGCGACGGGGGAAACCGTGCGCTGAAGCGCCGGCTCGGCTTGAAGCGCGTCCTGGAAGGACGCCCGCCGCGTCTCGCCCTTGAGGGCGCGCCTTGCGCCGAGCCGGCCTTTCAAGGCACGGATCACGGACTCGGCGCGGCTTTTTGAGGTTCTACCGCAAGATTCTGATGCTGATTTCGTGCGCAGCCGGGACATCTTGTTGGCACCCGGAGGCTCCCGTGCCCGTTCGCATCTACGCGCACCTCACATGGACGACTTTTGGTCGGCTCCCACTGATCGATTCCGGCGTGGTAGCATTTCTCGAAAAGTTCCTACCGACCGAATGCGCGCGTCACGGTGTCCGCCTCATAGCTCTGGGTGTAATGCGGGACCACGTGCACCTGCTGCTTGAGCTACCCGCATCGTTCAGCGTTCCACGGTTGGTGCAAGGCCTGAAAGGGGCGAGTGCGAGAATTGCCAACCGCGACGGTATCGCTCGGCACGAGTCCCTTCGCTGGGCACAGGGTTACGATCTACGGTCGGTGGGCCCGCGGCAGCTCGGCGTGGTGGAAGCCTATGTGCGCAACCAGACGACCCACCATCCCGAGAAGGCGGTCGTGGCACGGGAGATCCGTGCCCAAGGGCCAAATGGGCAGGCAACCGTCGATCCCGTGCGCTGAAGCGCCGGCTCGGCGTGAAGCGCGTCCTGAAGGACGCCCGTGCGCCCGCCCTTCAGGGCGCGCCACATGCCGAGCCGGCCTTTCAAGGCACGGATCGATCCGCTCGCGCTCGATTGACATGGTTCCCGTGCGGGGGCGACCCCCGCTAGATTTCTCGCGTGAACTTCCAGTTCGCCTTGACCCGCACGCACAAGCTCATCATCGCCGGCGTGCTCATCGTCCCGATCGTGCTCTTCGTTCTCTACACGTGGACGGCCCTCACGTGGAGCTACGCGAATGGAGAGCGCGCCGGTTACGTACAGAAGTTCTCGAAGAAGGGGTGGGTCTGTAAGACCTGGGAGGGCGAGCTGGCCCTGGTGTCCATCCCGGGGACCATGTCGGAGAAGTTCTACTTTACGGTGCGGGACGATTCGGTGGCGGCGCGCGTCAATCAGACCATGGGCAAGCGTGTCGCGCTCAGCTACCAACAGCACAAGGGCATCCCGACGAGCTGTTTCGGCGAGACCGAATACTTCGTCGTGGACGTGAAGGGCGTGGAATGACGACCCGCAACACCTTCGGCAGCCGGGCGACCCTCAAGGTCGGCGGGCGGACCTTCGAGATCTTTCGCCTCGACGCGCTCGAGCGGCGCGGCCTCCCGGTGAGCCGCCTCCCGTACTCGCTCCGCATCCTGCTCGAGAACCTGCTGCGCCGGGAGGACGGGCGCGCGGTCAAGGGCGACGAGGTCGAGAAGCTGGCCCGCTGGGACCCGAAGAAGACGCCCGATGACGAGATCGCGTTCATGCCGGCCCGGGTGCTGATGCAGGACTTCACCGGCGTCCCCGCGGTCGTGGACCTCGCGGCGATGCGTGACGCGATGCAGACCATGGGCGGCGACCCGAAGCGCGTGAACCCGCTTCTCCCCGCCGAGCTCGTGATCGATCACTCCGTGATCGTGGACGAGTTCGGCACGCCCACCGCGTTCCAGGTGAACGCCGACCTCGAGTTTCAGCGCAACCGCGAGCGCTACGCCCTGCTGCGCTGGGCCCAGCGGACGTTCCAGGGGTTCCGCGTCGTGCCGCCCGACACCGGCATCGTGCACCAGGTGAACCTCGAGTATCTGGCGCGCGTCGTATTCACGACCGACGGGAAGACCCCGCAGGCGTACCCCGACACCCTCGTCGGCACCGACTCCCACACCACGATGATCAACGGGCTCGGCGTGCTCGGCTGGGGCGTCGGGGGGATCGAGGCCGAGGCCGCGATGCTCGGCCAGCCGGTCTCGATGCTCATCCCGCAGGTCGTGGGGTTCCGCTTCACCGGGAAGCTCGCGGAGGGCGCGACCGCCACCGACCTCGTGCTCACCGTGACCGAGCTGCTCCGCAAGAAGGGCGTGGTGGGGAAGTTCGTCGAATTCTACGGGCCGGGGATCTCCACCCTGCCGCTGGCCGACCGCGCGACCATCGGCAACATGGCGCCGGAGTACGGCGCCACGGTGGGGATCTTCCCAGTCGACCAGGAGACGCTCCGCTACCTCGAGTTCACCGGACGCCCGAAGGAGCAAGTGCAGCTCGTCGAAGCCTACATGAAGGAGCAGGGGCTGTTCCATTCGGCGGGCGCACCGGAGCCCGAGTACTCCGACACTTTGTCGCTCGACCTCTCGACCGTCGAGCCGAGCCTCGCGGGACCCCGGCGGCCGCAGGATCGCGTACCGCTGCGGGACCTGCCCCGGAGCTTCCAGCTCGCGCTCCCGGCATTGATCAAGCCGACGTCGCCCGTCGCGCCGCTCGCGAATGCCGGCCGCTGGGAGGGGGAGGGCGGCAACGTCGCCACCGCGGTGGAGGCCCCGCCCCGGCGCCAGACGCACGTCGACTTGAAGCTCGAGGGCGTCACGCACCAGCTCCGGCACGGCTCCGTCGTGATCGCCGCGATCACGAGCTGC
>DASPXL010000333.1:0-1534 GCA_035637375.1 Burkholderiales bacterium | reverse complement strand
CAGCCCGGCGCCGCCGAGCGCGCCCGCGAACGCAAGCGTCTGAAGCGACGTGAGCTCGCCGCGAGGCAGGGGCCTTGCGCGCGTGCGCGTCATGACCGCGTCGATTTTCTGCTCGACCAGGCAGTTGACCGCGGCCGCTGCACCCGCGACGAGCCAGATGCCGAGGGTCGCCGCGAGCAGAAGCTTCGGCGGCACCCAGCCCGGCGCAGCGAGGTACATTCCGATCACCGCGCAGAACACGATCAGCGACACCACTCGCGGCTTGGTGAGGCTCGCGAACTGGCGCAGGCGGAAAGCGGCCAACGTTGAAGCAAGCTGCATGGGCGGAAATTTTATCATGCCTCTCCTGACGCACTACGGAAGCTCCGAACAAGCCTGATTTCGTCATTCCCGCGAAAGCGGGAATCCAGGATTTTCAACCGCGTGCTGGATGCCCGCTTTCGCGGGCATGACGTTAATCAGAGCTTCCCTAGCCGATTCGCGACGCTCTGAGCAGGCGCGCGAGGTCTTTCAGCATCCGCTGCGGGTCGGGATCGGCCGGATAGCGCAGCATCAGGTTGCCCAGCGGATCGACGAGGTAGATGTGACCGGACGGGTCTCGCGGCGCGGGAAACTCGGCAAGGAACGGGTTCGCTGGTGCGCGCGCGACGTGCATGCCCGGGTAATCGGCGAGGAGTATGGTATCGGGCGGAGCGGCGTCGGCGACGAGCCAGACGCGCTCGACCCGTTCGGCGTTCTTCCCCTGCGCGAGGCGCACCTGGCGCATGTAGAGGAGCTTCTTGCGGCAGCTCTCGACGCAGACTCCCGAATCGATCAGCAGCATCACCCATTTGCCGCGCAGCTGCGAAAGCCGGAAGGAGCCGCGATCGAGGCGCCTCAGCCCGGGATCGGAAAGCGGGTGCGCCTCGATCAGCTCGCCGTAGTTCAGCCGGGACTGCGGCGGCCAGACGAAATAAGCGAGCCAGGCCGCGACCGTGGGCGCGGCGCAAAACGCGAGGATGACGAGCGCAACGCGCCTGCCGCGGCGGCGCGCGGCTTCAGCCGCGACCGGCTTGCTCGAAGCCGAGGACGACATAGAGAATCGCGGCGAGGACCGCGAACGAATACCACTGCAGCGCGTAGCTGCGATGCCGCTCGACGCCCGTGTCGGAGCGCTCCCATTCGCGCGCAAGGCCGTCCTGCGCGTCGCTCGTCTGCTCGATCACGAAGGGCTGAAGTTTGACCGCAAGCCGCTTTTCCTCGCGCTCGAGCACGAGGTTCTGGCGCAGGGGACTTGAAGCCGCCTCCGGAGCCAGCTCGATGTAGCGACGGCTCGGCATGAAGGCAATGCCCTCGATCGTTTGCAGGCCCTCCGGCGTCGGAACGCCCGGGAGCCTCGACCGGTCGCCCGCGGGGATCCAGCCGCGGTCGACGAGGACGTGGAGATCGCCGCCCTCGAGCGCAAGCGGCGTCAGCACGTGATAGCCGGCGACGCCGCGCAGCACCTTGTTGTCGAGGAAGAGCGTTGCGCGCGCGACGAAGCGGCCGCGTGCGC
>DASPXL010000332.1:0-15430 GCA_035637375.1 Burkholderiales bacterium | reverse complement strand
AAAACGGCTAGTGGATCGTGGCCGTCGACAAGCAGCGCATCAGTGCGCCGGACTTGAGCCGATATACACCCTCGCCAATGTGCTCGGCGGCGTCAAGCTCTTCGCGCGTGAATTCGACTTCGGTGTCGCCGAGCTTCACCTCGAGCACCACGTCATCGGCGACGGTGTCGTCGTCCGGAACGCGTGCGTATTCGGTCGTGAACACGACGCCGTCGATCCATACGAAATCGGCGCTTTGCAACGCATCGGAAAGCTTCGCAGGCGTGGGCATAGGTTCTCCAGGTCCGTATCGCGTACATGGGGCCGAGTAACCACGCTTCAAGCATCGGATACCGGCCCGCGCGGAGGCAGCGGCGGAGGGCGCGTCCGCGCGTGGGGGAGCGCCTACAGGCCTGTCGGGCGAACCGCGGACTCGAGTCCGCCGGGCGTCTAGGCGACGAGCGCGCGAACGAAGTTCGGCAGCGCGAGCGCGGCGCGATGGACGTCGCCGTTGTAATACTGCAGGTCGCGCAGATGCCGCTGCGCGATGCGGCGATCGATCTCGTTCGTCGTGAGCTTGCGAGGATCGAGGGTGCCCGAACAGCACGCCATCATCCACAGGCCGCCGTAAAGCGGCACCGACGCGAGGTACGGCGTGACGAGCGCAAAGGCCGTACGCAGCGCCGCGATGCCGGCGCGAATGCGATCCGGATGCGCGACAGGGCTCGCGACGTGCAGCGTCATCGCACCCACCGGCGAAAGGCGCGCCGCGCACGCGCGGTAGAAATCCGGTGTGTACAGCGTCGTCGACGGCCCGCCGGGATCGGTCAGATCGAGCACGATCAGATCGAAGGCTTCGGCGGACGTGCGCACGTACTCGAAGCCGTCGGTGATCTTGAGCGTGAGCCTCGGATCGTCGAGCGCGCCCTTGTGCACCGAGCGCAGGTGCTTGCGCGAAATGTCGACGACCGCGAGGTCGATCTCGGCGAGCGTCACCGACTTGATCGACGGATGCTTGAGGAGCTCCTCGGCGGATCCGCCGTCGCCGCCGCCGACGATCAGCGCACGCTCGGGTGAAGGGTGCGTGACGGCCGCCATGTGCACGAGGTTCTCGTGATAGAAGAACTCGTCGCGCTCGGAGGTCATGAAGTGGCCGTCGAGGCGAAAGAGCTTCCCGAAATCGGCGCTGTCGTGCACCTCGACTGCCTGGTACGGCGAGCGGAAGCGTTCGAATTCGCGTGCCGAGCGGACGAAGAACCCCCAGTCATCCGTGAGGTACTCCGTCATGACGCCGGGCGCGATGTCGCCGCCCTTGCCCGGCGTGTCAGGCATTGAGGCCTCCGCGCCGGATCGAATGGAACTGCGTGCGCGAGGGCTTGAGCGTGCGCTCGAGCGATCGGAACAATCGCTCCGCCTTCGCCGTGTTGTCGGTCGTGTAATTGCACACGTAGACGTCGATCGTGACGAAGCCGTGCTCGGGCCACGTATGGATCGCGAGATGCGATTCGGCGAGCAGCACCGTGCCGGTGACGCCCTGCGGCTCGAATTGGACGAAGCGATCGCCGACGATCGTGAGCCCCGCGGCGGCGGCAGCGTCGAGACAGACGTCGCGCAGCGCGTCGGCGCGGGTGAATTCCGCCGTTTGGGCAGGGCAGCCGTGCCACTCGCCTAACAGATGAATGCCGTCCATCGGGCGTCCCCCATAATGAAAAAGCCCCACCCCCGCTCGGCGCGGGTAGAAGGGCAGCCCATAGGCGCCGGCGCTCATTTGGCATGACCGCCGGCTCGCAACACGCTCGACTTCGACTTCGACCTCTTCGCGACTGATTCGTTTGTTCGGACGTCCGGCACGTCATGCTACCGGACTGTCGCCAAGCGTCGAAAAGCATTGGATTATTGCACAAAGTAGCGCCGTGCGCGATAATTTCAAGCTGTTCTCGCGGCGCGCGCGTCGGTATTTTGTTCAAGGCTTTCGCCGCTTCCGAAGGCTCGCGCGAACGCTTCGCATTCGCGCCGTCCCCTTTTCCGCGCAACTCACTCCGCCGCGTCGCCTATGACCGCAACATCCGCCGCCGTCGCCCGCTCGCAACCTGATTTCGCCGGGGCCCCGACCGAAGCCGAGCTCGCGAACGCGATCCGCGCGCTCGCGATGGACGCCGTCGAAGCGGCGAAAAGCGGCCATCCGGGCATGCCGATGGGCATGGCGGAAATCGCGGTCGCGCTGTGGCGCCGACATCTGCGTCACAACCCGGGCAATCCGCATTGGCCCGACCGCGACCGCTTCGTCGTGAGCAACGGCCACGGCTCGATGCTGCTGTACGCGCTGCTGCATCTCACGGGCTACGATCTGCCGATCGACGAGCTGCGTCGCTTTCGCCAGCTGCACTCGAAGACCCCCGGCCACCCGGAATACGGGCTCACCCCGGGCGTTGAAACGACCACCGGCCCGCTCGGGCAGGGCCTCGCCAACGCCGTGGGCATGGCTCTCGCCGAACGCCTGCTCGCCGCGCAGTTCAATCGCCCGGGCTTGGACATCGTCGATCATCACACCTACGTCTTTCTCGGCGACGGCTGCCTGATGGAGGGCATCTCGCACGAAGCGTGCTCCCTTG
The DNA here is from genome assembly GCA_035637375.1 of Burkholderiales bacterium. GTDB lineage: Bacteria > Pseudomonadota > Gammaproteobacteria > Burkholderiales > SG8-39 > VBDM01. Next base: position 12,839 of record DASPXL010000332.1, on the reverse strand, counting down.
CGGGCACGCTGGGATTGGGAAAACTCATCGCGTTCTACGACGACAACGGCATCTCGATCGACGGGCCGGTATCGGGCTGGTTTACCGACATGACGCCGGAGCGCTTCTCCGCGTACGGCTGGCAGGTCGTTCGCGGGGTGGACGGTCACAACCTCGATGCAATCGAAGCGGCGATTCGCGACGCAAGGTCCGATCCCTCGAGACCTACGCTGATCTGCTGCAAGACGGTGATCGCAAACGGCGCACCGAACAAGGCGGGCAGCCACGACGCTCACGGTTCTCCGCTCGGTGAAAAAGAAGTCCAGGCCGCGCGCGAAAACATCGGCTGGCGTTATCCGCCTTTCGAAGTGCCGCCGCATGTCTACCAGGGCTGGGACGCGAGAAAGCGCGGCGCTGAGCTGGAACGCGCATGGAGCGGGCGATTCGCCGCCTACGAAAAAGCCCACCCGGAGGGCGCGCGCGAGTTCCGGCGCCGCATGGCGGGCGAGCTGCCCGCCCTGTGGAAGGAGCACTGCGCGGCGCTCCTGGAAAAAATCAACGCCAAGGCGGAGACGGTCGCGACGCGCAAGGCCTCGCAAAACGCGCTCGAAGGTCTCGCGCCGGTGTTGCCCGAACTCGTCGGTGGATCCGCCGATCTTACGGGGTCGAACCTCACCCTGTGGTCGGGCTCCAAGCCCGTCGGGCGCGAAGGGGACGGCAACTACATCTATTACGGCGTTCGCGAATTCGGCATGAGCGCGATCATGAACGGCCTCGCGCTTCACGGCGGCGTCATCCCCTATGGCGGCACCTTCCTCACCTTCTCGGACTACTCGCGAAATGCGCTGCGGATGGCGGCGCTGATGAGGATCCGCACGATTTTCGTCTTCACCCACGACTCGATCGGGCTCGGCGAGGACGGTCCCACCCACCAATCGGTGGAGCACGCTGCGGCGCTGCGCTTGATACCCGGCATGGACGTATGGCGTCCCTGTGACGCGATCGAGTCGGCCGCGGCGTGGATCGCCGCGTTCGAACGCGGGGACGGACCGACTTCGCTTCTGTTCACGCGCCAGAACGTACCGTTCCAGAAACGCGATGCGCACACGATCGCCGCGATCCGGCGGGGCGGCTACGTTCTTTCCGACGCCCAGGAACCGAAGGCGGTGATCATCGCCACCGGGTCCGAGGTTCAGCTCGCAATGGGTGCGAAAAAGAAGCTCGGCGAAGAGGGCGTCGCGGCTCGGGTCGTATCCATGCCGTGCACCTCGGTCTTCGACCGCCAGCCCCCGATGTACAAGGACATCGTGCTGATACCGACTCTGCCCAAAATCGCGGTCGAGGCCGGCGTGAGCGACTACTGGCGCAAGTATGTCGGCCTGGAAGGCGCGGTGGTCGGTATCGACCGGTACGGCGAATCGGCGCCCGGCGCAAGGCTCTTCGAATACTTCGGCTTCACCGTGGACAACGTCGTGAAGGCCGTCAAAAGTGTTTTGCGCTGAGAAAATCCCTTAGGAGTTCCTGAATGAGCATTCGAGTAGCGATCAACGGTTACGGCCGCATCGGCCGCAACATCCTGCGCGCGCACTATGAAGGCGGCAAAAAGCACGACCTGCAATTCGTCGCGATCAACGACCTCGGCAACGCGCAGACCAACGCGCATTTGACGCGCTACGACACCACGCACGGAAAATTCCCGGGGACGGTCGCCGTGGAAGGCGATGCCATGGTGGTGAACGGCGATCGCATCCAGGTCTGCGCCAAGCGCAATCCGGCCGAGCTGCCCTGGAAGGACCTCAAGATCGACGTGGTGCTCGAATGCACGGGGCTTTTCACCAGCAAGGAGAAAGCCTCTGCGCATCTTAAGGCCGGCGCGAAGAAGGTGGTGATCTCGGCGCCGGGCGAGAAGGACGTCGACCGCACCATCGTCGTCGGCGTCAACGACAACACGCTAAAAGCTTCCGATACGGTGATTTCGAACGGCTCGTGCACCACCAACTGTCTCGCGCCGCTGGTGAAGGCGGTTGACGACCGCATCGGCGTTGTCTGCGGCCTGATGACGACGGTGCACGCCTACACCAACGATCAGGTGCTCACCGACGTCTACCACAAGGACCTGCGCCGCGCGCGCTCGGCGACGCACAACATGATCCCGGCCAGCTCCGGCGCCGCGGCGGCGATCGGTTTGGTATTGCCGCATCTCAACGGCAAGCTCGACGGATTCGCGTTCCGCGTACCGACGCTCAACGTCTCGATCGTCGACTTTTCCTTCGTGGCGAAACGGCCGACCACGGTAGACGAGGTAAATAGCTCGGTGAAACAGGCTTCCGAATCGGACTTGAGGGGTATCCTCGAATACAACAAGGAGCCGCTGGTCTCGTCCGACTTCAATCACAACCCCGCGTCGTCGATTTTCGACGCGACGCTTACCAAGGTCGTCGGGGGCACGCTGGTAAAGGTGTCCTCCTGGTACGACAACGAATGGGGCTTCAGCAACAGGATGCTGGATGCCACCGTCGCGTTCGTGAACGCGAAGTAGGGTTGATGCCGAGCCCCGATTTCCCGTGCCCATCCTCAAAATGTCCGACGTCGATCTGCGCGGCAAGCGCGTGCTGGTCCGCGTCGATTTCAACGTTCCCATCCGCGACGGCAGGATCGGCGACGACACGCGCATTCGGGCCGTCCTGCCCGGCGTGAGGCAGGCCCTCGCCCAAGGAGCACGAGTGATGCTCGCTTCCCACCTCGGCCGCCCGGCCGAGGGAGAGTTCAATGAGAAGGATTCCCTGGCGCCGGTGGCGCGGCGCCTGTCGGAGCTGCTTGGTCAGGAGGTCCCGCTCAAGCGCGACTGGCTGGAAGGGGTCACCGTGGCGCCGGGCAGCGCGGTGCTCCTTGAGAACTGCCGCTTCAACAGGGGCGAGAAAAAGGACGATGATGCCCTGGCGAAGAAGATGGCGGCGCTGTGCGACGTCTATGTGAACGACGCCTTCGGTACGGCCCATCGCGCCGAGGCGAGCACCCACGCCATCGCGAAATATGCGCCGATGGCCTGCGCAGGGCCGCTTATGGCCGCGGAAATCGAGGCGCTGTCGAAGGCGCTCGAGCGCCCCGCGAGGCCGCTGGTTGCCATCGTCGCCGGCGCCAAGGTTTCGACCAAGCTCTCGGTGCTTGCCGCGCTTGCCGGGAAGGTCGACCGCCTGATCCCCGGAGGGGGCATCGCCAATACCTTCATGCTCGCGGCCGGCATGAAGATCGGCAAATCGCTCGCCGAGCCCGAGCTCGCCGCCGAGGCGAAGCGGATCGCGGGCATAATGCGCGCCAAGGGCTCAGAGGTCCCGCTTCCGACGGATGTTGTCTGCGCCAAGGAGATCACCGAGACCGCGAGGGCGGAGATCAAACCGGTCGACCAGGTGAGCGAGGACGACATGATCCTCGACATCGGCCCGAAGACCGCTGCGGCCTTCGCCCAGTCCCTCTCGGACGCCGGCACCATCGTCTGGAACGGGCCGGTCGGGGTATTCGAGTTCGACCAGTTCGGGCAGGGAACGCGGGCGCTCGCCCAGGCGATCGCGGGATCGCGGGCGTTTTCGCTCGCGGGCGGCGGGGAGACGCTCGCCGCAATCGCCAAGTACGGGGTTGCGGACGGGATTTCCTACATCTCGACCGGCGGCGGTGCTTTTCTCGAATTCCTCGAAGGCAAGAAGCTGCCCGCGATCGAAATCCTGGAGCGGCGCGCGGGCGCCTGAGAGCCCGCGGTTATTTGGCCGCGCGAGTGTCGATGCCGGCGGCGCGGGCGAGCTCGCGATGCACGCGGGACACGCGCTCGACCTCGCCCTTGGCGGCGAAGCGCTCGTAGAAGCCCTCCGACTTGAACGCCGTCACCTGATCGCGCCAAGGGGCAAGTCGCTCTTCCCAGCGCTTGACGCGGCCCTCGGCGGACTCGCCGTCCTCGCGCGCAAGATCGGCGCACACGCGGATCATCGCTTTGAGGGTCACGGGCTTGGTCACCATGTAATTCGCCTGGCCCCAGGCTTCACCCCATACGCGCTCGGCGGCCTTGAGAAAGTCGCGCACCATGCCGTAATAGCGCGGCACCTCCTTGCTGCTTCCGCCGGCGATCTGGATGCGGCGCCAGTCGCGGCTCACCCAGCGGTGCAGCTCGTTGAAGAGCTCGGCCTGCAGGATCCACTTGTCCTGCTGGCTGCGCCCGCCGAGCCGGTTGATGCGGTAGCGCAGCGGGCTGTCCCCCTCGCTGTAGAGGCTGCCGACCAGGCGCGCGGCGAACTTGCGGTGGGGCTCGGCCCAGGAAACCCGCTCGTACAGGTCGACGAGGTGGCTTTTGTTGATGCGCGTGGGCGTCGAGTTGATGATGACGAACATCTCGGTCGCAAAATCCTCGCTGCGGCCGTCGAAGATCACGCACGGCACGTTGATGGTCTTGGCGTCGTCCGGGCGCTCCTCCAGATAAAAGCGCAGCGCAGCGAGCCGGTGCTGGCCGTCGATGATGAGGAATTTCGACTGCGGCTCGGAAAGCTGGCCGACCCCGTTGGTTCCGTCGGCAGCCTGGAAGCGCAGCTTCTCCGCTGTGAACAGCAGCACCGTCCCCGGAATCGGCGGCTGGGTGATCGCCGTTTCGTAGAAATTCTTGAGCTGGCGCACTTTGGCCCGCGAGAGACCCCGCTGGAAAGCGCGGTCGGTCCGCTCGATTTTCGAGATGAACTGGGCGATTTCGTCTTCCTGCGAAATCCGTGCCGGGGCGATCTCGTCGCCCTCGCCGTAGAAACGGCTGATGAAACGGACTTTGGCGAGCAGCTCGGGGGCGCGGATGCTGCCGAAGTAGAAGATGCCGTCCTTCTGGCGAATCTGCGTGGCAAGCACGTGTGTTCTCCCTTAGAGTCCCGATCAAACCGGGGGTAGGCCCCTGGTGCCCTCAAGTCAGGGGCTGCCATGATGGCTTCCTGGCAGTCTCCTGGAAATAAGGGCTCAGCCGCTGGCGCAGACCGGAAATATAGCCGAAACCGGGCGCCCACTGCCAAAAAAAAGATTCCAGGACCCGTACTCGGCCGGGTTATGCCCTGAGAAGTCGCCCCGCACGCATCTGGTAAAGTAGAACGGATTCCCCGGAGGGTCAATGAGCAGAAGGACCAAAATCGTCGCCACACTGGGCCCCGCGTCGAGCGATCCTCAGACGCTCGAACGGATGTTCCTCGCGGGTGTGGACATCGTGCGCATGAATTTCTCGCACGGCACCGCCGGGGACCACGAGCGGCGCGCCGGGCTGGTGCGCGAGGCTTGCCGCAAGACCGGACGCACGGTAGGCATCATGGGCGACCTGCAGGGCCCCAAGATCCGCGTCGGGAAGTTCAAGGACGGCAAAGTCACTCTCAATCCGGGCGACGCCTTCGTGCTCGACGCCGACCTCGAGCTGGGCGACCGCGGGCGCGTCGGCCTGGATTACAAGGAGCTGCCGCGCGATGTGCGGCCGGGAGACGTGCTGCTGCTTGACGACGGCAGGATCGTCTTCGAGGTCGAAAAAGTCGCGGGGAATCAGGTGCACTGCCGCGTGCGTCACGGAGGCGTGCTCTCCAACAACAAGGGCATCAACCGCCTCGGAGGCGGCCTCACCGCTCCGGCGCTCCCGCCGAAGGACGCGGAGGACATCCGTACCGCGGCGAAGATCAAGGTCGATTACCTCGCCGTTTCCTTCCCCAAGTCGGGCGCCGACATGTCGATGGCGAGGCGGCTTCTGCACGCCGCCGGCGGCGAGGCCTTCCTCATCGCCAAGATCGAGCGCGCGGAAGCCGTCGAGCCCAAGGCGCTCATCGACATCATGTCGGCCTGCGAGGGGATCATGGTGGCGCGCGGCGACCTTGCCGTGGAGGTCGGCGATGCCTCGGTCCCTGCGCTGCAAAAGCGCATGATTCGCCTCGCGCGCGAGCAGAACAAGCTCACCATCACCGCGACGCAGATGATGGAGTCGATGATATCGAGCCCGGTACCCACGCGCGCCGAAGTGTCCGACGTCGCGAACGCAGTGCTCGACGGGACCGACGCGGTGATGTTGTCCGCGGAAACCGCAAGCGGCAAGTACCCGGTCGAGACTATCGCCTCCATGAGCCGCATCTGCGAAGTCGCGGAGGACTCGGCCGAGGTGACCCTCGACCGCGATTTCCTCGACCGCATCTTCACCCGCGTGGACCAGTCGATCGCCATGGCGGCTCTTTTCACCGCTTATCACCTCAAGGTGAAGGCGATCGCCGCGCTCACCGAATCGGGCTCGACCGCGCTGTGGATGTCGCGCATCAACTGCGGCGTGCCGATCTACGCTCTCACTTCGCAGACCACGACCCGCTACCGTTGCGCGCTGTTTCGCGACACCTACCCCCTGATGGTGAAGTACGTCGGACACAGCCGCGAGGAGCTGCTGGAGGAGGCCGAAAACGTCCTGGTCAGGAACGGCGTCGTGCAGAAGGGCGATCTCATCGTGATCACCATCGGCGAGCCGATCGGCAAGGCGGGCGGTACCAATACGATGAAGATCGTCAAGGCAGGAGAGCACCGCCGGGCCTAAAGCGGTGCGGATCTGAGTCGCTCCTGGAAGGAAAGCTCGCGATGGAAAAACGCCTCGGGATCATCATGCACGGCGTGACCGGGCGGATGGGGATGAACCAGCATCTCGCGCGCTCGATCGTCGCGATCCGCGGGCAGGGCGGGGTGGAGCTCTCGGACGGCACCCGGGTCATGCCCGATCCCATTCTCGTCGGCCGCAATGCGGCGAAGCTTGGGAAGCTTGCGGCCGAACACGGCGTCCGGCGCTGGACCACCGATCTGGATGCGGCCCTCAAGAACGCGGACGACACGGTCTTTTTCGATGCCGCCTCGACCCGGCTGCGTCCGGCGCTCCTGAAGAAAGCCATCGCCGCGGGAAAGCACGTCTATTGCGAGAAGCCCGTGGCGACCTCGCTCGCGCAGGCGCTCGAGCTGTGCCGCACGGCGAGAAAAGCGAAGGTGAAGCACGGCGTGGTGCAGGATAAGCTCTGGCTGCCGGGGCTGTTGAAGCTGAAGGCGCTGCGCGACTCGGGATTTTTCGGCCGCATCCTGTCGGTGCGCGGCGAATTCGGCTACTGGGTATTCGAGGGCGACTCGCAGCCGGCGCAGCGGCCGTCCTGGAACTACCGCAGGAAAGACGGCGGCGGGATCATCCTCGACATGCTGTGCCACTGGCGCTACGTGCTCGACGACCTGTTCGGCGAGGTCAAAAGCGTTTCCTGCCTCGGCACCACCCATATTCCGGCGCGTTGGGACGAGACGGGCACGAAGTACAAGGCGACCGCCGATGACGCCGCGTACGCGACCTTCCGGCTTGCGGGCGGGGCCATCGCGCATTTCAACAGCTCCTGGTGCGTGCGGGTGCGACGCGACGATCTCGCAAGCTTCCAGGTGGACGGTACCAAAGGCTCCGCCGTCGCCGGCCTCACGCGCTGCTTTGCCCAGTCGCTCGCCGACACGCCGCGGCCGATGTGGAATCCCGACGTGCGCCAGACCCACGACTTTGCCGCCGACTGGCGGGAAGTCCCCGACGACAAGGCCTACGACAACGCCTTCAAGGCCCAATGGGAGCTCTTCGTCCGCCACGTGTGCGAAGGCGGGCCGTTCAAGTGGAACCTGCTCGAGGGGGCCAAGGGATTGCAGCTCGTCGACTGCGCGCTCAGGTCCTGGCGCGCGCGACGCTGGATCGACGTTCCCAGGCTGAAAGCATGAAGCGCGCGCATGAATGCCCCTGACAAGTCGGCATTGCAGATCAAGCTGCCTACCGCGGCGGGAAGGCTGGAGGCGTTCCGGCTGAGCGCGCCGCGCGACTTCGGCGCAGCCGGAAAGAGGACATTCAATCGCATCGCCCTCGCCGCGGCGCACGTCGTCGCCGATCCCTTCGCCCGCGGCAGTCCTTGGCTCGATGCCGCAGTCGACTGGGAGGCGACCACGGCCTACCGGCGCTACCTGTGGTCGCTCGGCCTCGGGGTCGCCGAGGCGATGGACACCGCGCAGCGCGGAATGGGCCTTGACTGGAAGACCTCGCTCGAGCTGATCCGCCGCTCGATCGAGGCATCGAAGGATATGAGAGAGGCCGTGCTGTTCTGCGGGGCGGGCACCGACCAGCTCGAGCCCTCCCCCAGCGTGACGCTCGACGAGGTCGTTGCGGCCTACGAGGAGCAGTGCGAGGCGATCGAAAAGCTCGGCGGGCGCATCGTGCTTATGGCGAGCCGGGCGCTTGCCGCCTGCGCCAAGTCCCCCCAAGACCACCACCGCGTCTACTCGCGCATCCTCTCGCAGGTGAAGCGGCCGGTGATCATCCACTGGCTGGGCGAGATGTTCGATCCGCAGCTCGCGGGCTATTGGGGCGAGAAGGATCACGGCCGGGCGATGGGGGTGGCCCTTGCGGTTATCGAAGCGAACCGGGCCAAGGTGGACGGTGTCAAGATATCCCTGCTCGATCGGCATAAGGAAATCGAGATGCGCGGGCGCCTCCCCGCGGGGGTACGCATGTATACGGGGGACGACTTCAACTACGCCGAGCTGATCGAGGGCGACGGAGAGGGCCACTCGGATGCGCTGCTCGGCATTTTCGACGCGATCGCGCCGGCGGCTTCCGCGGCGCTCGCCCGCCTTGCGCAGGGCGACGCGAAAGGCTTCCGCGACATCCTCGCTCCGACGGTGCCCCTTGCGCGCCACGTCTTTGCCGCTCCGACGCGCTTCTACAAGACCGGCCTCGTGTTCCTCGCGTGGCTGAACGGCCACCAGGAGCATTTCGTCATGATCGGCGGCCAGCAATCGGCGCGCTCGCTCGCGGATCTCGCCGAGACCTTTCGGCTTGCCGACGCCGCCGGATTGCTGCGCGACCCCGAACTCGCCGCATCCAGGATGAAGCAACTGCTCGCGATAAACGGGGTCGACGGATGACGGATCCACCCGATCCCGACCTCCTCTCGCTCAACACCGCCACGGTGCGGGAGAAGTGGAGCCTGCGCCAGATGATCGAGGGTTGCGCGCGCCACCGCATCCGCGGCATTTCACCCTGGCGCGACAAGCTCGCCGAGATGGGCGTGAAGGAAGCCGCGAAGGCAGTCCGCGACAACGGCCTCGCGGTCACGGGGCTTTGCCGTGGAGGCATGTTTCCGGCGGCGGACCGCAAAGCGCGCCGGGCTGCGATCGACGACAACCTGCGCGCGATCGACGACGCCGCAACACTCGAGGCAAGGTGCCTGGTGCTCGTCGTTGGGGGCCTGCCTCCCGGCTCGAAAGACCTTGTCGGGGCGCGCACGATGGTGAGGGACGGCGTCGGCGAAGTGCTCGATCACGCGCGCTCGGCGGGTGTGCCGCTCGCGATCGAGCCGCTGCACCCGATGTACTGCGCCGACCGCGCCTGCGTGAACACGCTCGCGCAGGCGCTCGACCTGTGCGACGAGCTGGATCGGAATGGAAGCGGTGCTTTAGGTGTCGTGGTGGACGCCTATCACGTCTGGTGGGATCCGTTGCTCAAGGCGCAAATCGAGCGCGCCGGCGACAAGCGCCTGCTCGCCTTTCATATCTGCGACTGGCTGGTGCCCACCACGGAGCTCCTCACCGACCGCGGCATGATGGGCGACGGGGTGATCGACCTCCCGCTCGTGCGCTCCTGGATGGAGCAGGCGGGGTACCGCGGCTTTCACGAGGTCGAGATCCTGTCCTCGCGCAACTGGTGGCGGCGGGACCCGGACGAAGTGCTCGCGACCTGCCGCATGCGGCACCAGACGGCCTGTTAGCCCTCCGATGGGGCGCTCCGTTTGGCGGAGCCGCAGCCAAGCAGGGTAAAATCACGACCCTCGGCTTTCACATCCCATCCAAGCAACGGAACGTTCCATGGACCGAAATCTGCTTTCCAAGACCGCCGCAGCCATGGTCGCCAGGGGCAAGGGGCTGCTCGCCGCGGACGAATCGAGCGGCACCTGTGAAAAGCGCTTCAAGTCGGTCGGCGTCGAGAGCAACGAGCCGAGCCGCCGCGCCTACCGCGATCTATTGTTCACCACCAAGGGCATCGAGGAGTTCGTAAGCGGGGTGATCCTGTTCGACGAGACCATTCGCCAGGGCACGCTTGCCGGCAACGAGCCCTTCCCGGAATACCTGGCGGGCAAGGGCATCATCCCCGGCATCAAGGTCGACAGAGGTATCCACGATCTCGCGCTCTGGCCGGGGGAAAAGGTGACCGAGGGACTGGACGGTCTGCGCGGCCGGCTGGAGGAGTACTTCAGGCTCGGCGCGCGCTTCGCCAAGTGGCGCGCGGTGATCACGATAGGCCCGGGCATTCCCACTCACGCCTGCCTGTACGCCAACGCCCACGCGCTGGCGCGCTATTCGGCGCTATGCCAGGAAGCCTCGATCGTTCCCATCGTAGAGCCCGAGGTCCTTCTCGACGGCGACCACACGATCGAGCGCTGCTACGAAGCGAGCGAAGCGACGCTCTCCGCGGTGTTCGCGGCGCTTCGCGCTTACAACGTGTCGTTCGAGCACACGATAGTGAAAGCGTCGATGGTGGTCTCGGGCAAGGAATGTCCGAAACAAGCCGGTGCGGAAAAGGTTGCCGAGGAAACCGTGCGCTGCTTGAAGCGCACGGTTCCTGCAGCGCTCCCCGGGATCGTGTTTCTTTCCGGCGGCCAGGGCGACGAGGCTGCCACCGCCCACTTGAACGAAATGGCGAGAATGCCGGGGCTGCCCTGGCCGCTTACGTTCTCCTACAGCCGGGCGCTGCAGAACCCGGCGCTGAAGACCTGGTGCGGCGTGCCCGGGAACGTCGCGGCAGCGCAGCGCGCGTTCTACCACCGCGCGCGCATGAACAGCCTCGCGGCGCAGGGCAAATACCGTCCCGATCTGGAGAAGCAGGCGGCGTAGGGATGGCTGCCGCCCTTTACGAATCGAGCATCAAGAGCCTGCCTTTCCTCGCGCGGGGCAAGGTCCGCGACATGTATTCGGTGGGCGGTGACCGTCTGCTTATCGTCACCACCGACCGGCTTTCCGCCTTCGACGTGGTCTTGCCCGATCCGATCCCTGACAAGGGCCCGGTGCTGAACGAGATGTCGAACTTCTGGTTCAAACGGCTCGCGCACATCGTGCCCAATCATCTAGACGGCGCGGCGCCGGAAACGGTGATCGAGGGCCCGGAAGAAGCGGCGCAGGTGAGAGGCCGCTCGGTCGTGGTCATGAAACTCAAGCCTCTTCCGATCGAAGCGGTGGTGCGCGGCTATCTCATCGGCTCGGGATGGAAGGACTATCAAAAGACCGGCGCCGTTTGCGGCATTCCCTTGCCGAAAGGGTTGAGGCAGGCCGACAAGCTGCCGGAAATCCTGTTTACGCCGGCCACCAAGGCCGAGGCCGGCGCCCACGACGAGAACATCCCGTTCGCCCAAGTCGAGAAGATGATCGGCAAGGCGCTCGCGGCCAAAGTGCGTGACCTGAGCGTGCGCCTGTACCGCGAGGCGGCCGACTACGCGAGAGCGCGCGGCATCATCATCGCCGACACCAAGTTCGAATTCGGGACGGACGGCAAGGGAGATCTCGTATTGATCGACGAGGCGCTGACCGCGGACTCCTCGCGATTCTGGCCCGCGGACGAGTACCGGCCGGGAGCCAGCCCCCCGTCCTTCGACAAGCAGTACGTGCGCGATTACCTCGAGACCCTCGACTGGAACAAGACCCCGCCTGCGCCGCGGCTTCCTCGGGAAGTGATCGCAAAGACGTCCGAAAAATATCGCGAAGCCCTGTACCGCCTGACGGGGCAGAGACCGGGAGGATAGAAAATGGCCGGCCGCGCGCCGCTTGTCGGGATCGTCATGGGAAGCGCAAGCGATTGGGAGGTGATGCGCGAGGCGGCCAAGCAGCTCGCCGATTTTTCCGTACCCTACGAAGCCAAGGTGCTTTCGGCGCACCGCTCGCCCGATGCGCTGGCCGAGTGGGTGGAGCGCTTGAGCGCGAGGGGTGTGCGCTGTTTCATCGCGGGCGCGGGCGGCGCGGCGCATCTGGCCGGCGTGATCGCGGCGAAAACGACCGTGCCGGTGCTCGGGGTGCCGATGCCCTCGAAATACCTTCAGGGCCTCGACTCGCTGCTTTCGATCGTGCAGATGCCCAAGGGAATCCCGGTCGCGACTTTTGCGATCGGCGAGGCGGGCGCCGCCAACGCGGGTCTGTTCGCCGTCGCGATGCTCGCGCAGGGCGACGCGAAGCTCGCCGAGCGCCTTGCCCAATTCCGTGCGAGCCAGGCGGAAGCCGTCAAGAACGCCAAACTGCCCGATTGACGCGGATTTCAGCCGTTATTCGCGAAGCCGCGGCGGTGCTCAGGCGCGGTGGTCTTGTCGCGTTTCCCACTGAAACGGTATACGGGCTCGGCGCCGACGCCTCCAACCCCGCCGCAGTCGCGCGCATCTACCAGGTAAAGGGCCGTCCTGCCGGCCACCCGGTCATCGTTCATATCGGCGACGCGAGGCAACTGGAGCGCTGGGCGCGCGAGGTTCCCAATGACGCGAGGAAGCTCGCGGCGCGCTTCTGGCCGGGACCGCTGACCCTGGTGCTGAAGCGCGCCCTTGGTGTGGGCGATTACCTGACCGGCGGCGAGGACACGATCGGCCTGCGCATGCCCAATCACCCGGTCGCCCTTGAGTTGCTGCGTCAATTCGGTGGCGGGATCGCCGCTCCATCCGCCAACAAATTCGGCCGCATCAGCCCGACCACCGCAGAACACGTAAGTGACGATCTGGGCGATGAAGTCGATCTGATTCTTGACGGTGGACCCTGCGAGATCGGCATCGAATCGACGATCATCGATCTGTCCCGCGATC
>DASPXL010000331.1:0-1793 GCA_035637375.1 Burkholderiales bacterium | reverse complement strand
GCCGACCGGGCGGTCAAGCATTCCCCGAGGTTCGGCGAGTCCGCGGACGAGATCTACTTCGTCGCCGATTACGGCAACGTGGACAACCTCTGGTCGTGGCGGCGAGCGGAACGGCGACTCGCGCGCTGGACCGAGGCGCTGAACGGGGTTCATGAGATCAGCGCGCCGGTCGCAGGCGAGGTGCTGCTCACTACTATCGAGGCCGACGGCGACGCGCTGCGCCTGCTGCGCCTGCCGGATGCGCCGCTCGAGACCCGCGAGGCCGCCCCGACCGCGGAATCCGCCCCCTCGTCCGCGCCGGCGCCCGGGCAGCCGCTCCCCGATCGGGACTATGAGCCGTGGTCCGCGCTCCTGCCGCGCTCGTGGTTTCCCGCGATCTATGCCGCCGATGGCGCGGTCGCGCTCGGCGTGCAGACCTTCGGGCAGGACGCGCTCGGGCTGCACCAGTACGCGCTCGCGCCCCAGTATGAATTCACCCAGAGCCAGGCGCTGGGGAGCGCGAGCTACGTGTACGACGACCGGCACGGCCTGCTTCTCAACCGGTTCATGACGGTCAAGTCGAGCGACGCCAACGACCAAAAGTTCGCCGGCCGCGAGATCAAGGCCTACGCCGTCAATGAAACGGCGCAGTGGGTCTCGCTGTGGCGCCGTCTTTCGTTCGGCACGCGTTACTACTGGGGGCTCGGCGGCGCCCTCGACCGGGAAATCCTGCACGACTTGGCGCTCGGGACTTCGGCGGCGCGAGACGAACGCGTCGCGGGGTTCGTAGCCGGAGCGGATACGCGCAGGCAGCAGCTCCTGTCGGAAGGGCCGAGCCAGGGACAGCAGCTGCGGCTCTTCGCCGAAACTTCCAGCCGCCTGCGCGGCGCCTACTCGGGGAATTTCTATCGCGCGGACTGGCGGGCGCACCTGTCCGCGCGCAAATCGGTGGTTTCGCTGCGCTGGAACGAAGCCCACGCTCAAGCCCAGGCCGAGCCGATCCAGCTCGGCGGCAGCTTCTCGGAGGAGACCTTTGCGCTGCCCGTTCTCAACCAGCGCGAATTCCCGCTGCGCGGCTACCGCAGCGGCGAATCGGTGCTGACGGGGCATCACGCCCGCCTCGCGACGGTCGAATGGCGCACCCCGCTCGCCGACGTCGACCGGCACCTGATGGTTCCGCCGGTGGGCGTCAACCGGCTTTCGATGAGCGTGTTCTTCGACACCGGCGCCGCCTGGGAGAGCGGTGAGCCGCAGCGCTATTTCCAGAGCGGCGGCCTGGAGCTGCTGTCGGAATTGCGGGCGGGCTATCTGTTCGGCGCGCAGCTCCGCCTGGGCGTCGCGAAGGGGTTCCAGGCGCCGGGCGGGAAGGTCGCTTATCTGCACCTGGGCCGCTCGTTCTGAGCGAGACTCCGCGGGCCTCCAAGCCCGCCCGTCCGGGCAAGGACCGGCCCGCCTAGAGGATTCCGGCAGCTCCCGATTTGGGACGGCGCTGGTGCCGGCGTCGCTCTTGCCCCTCGAATCGCTCGTGCCGCTCGCGCCGGTCCGGCAGCCAGCGCCGGTCCCTGAGCCAATTGAGCGCCGCCTGCTCGCTCTGGAAGCTGCGGAGGTTGACCCCGTGCTGTCGCGCGAGCGATTCGATGTATTCGTGGGAGATGCGGATCACCTCGGAATCCCCCGCCAGCGCAACCCTGTACTTCTTCTGCAGCCCGCCGAGCTCCTTGAAATAGTCGAGGATGCCGTACTGCTCGACCTTGAATATGACCCTCGAAGTATGGACGGATATGAGGACCTGCAGGCGCTCGTGCTTCCGCGCC
>DASPXL010000330.1:0-2467 GCA_035637375.1 Burkholderiales bacterium | reverse complement strand
ACCAGGCGAACCGCCTGATGAGCCCGGCGGAGATGGGGGAACTCTTCAAGGTGATCGCGCTCGCGCGGGGATTCTCCCGGCCTTTGCTCGGTTTCGGCGAAGGCGACAAGCGGGGCGCGCTGTAAGGTGTAAGCTATCCGCTCCGACGCCGGAGGACGCTCCGATGGAAGCTGCGCGAACGCAATGGGTCAAGGTCCACCCGCTGGTCGTGCGCATCACGCACTGGGTCAACGCTTTCGCCATCCTTGTCATGGTCGCAAGCGGCTGGCGCATCTACAACGCGTCGCCTCTTTTCCCGTTCAGGATCCCGAACGAGCTCACGCTCGGGGGTTGGCTCGCCGGAGCGCTGCAGTGGCACTTCGCGGCGATGTGGCTGCTCGTGATCAACGGCGTCGTATACGTGACCTACGGCGTCGTCTCCGGACACTTCAGGAGGAAGCTCCTGCCGATCACGCCGCGGGCGATATTCCACGACGTGCTGGAGGCGCTGCGCGGAAAGCTGGCGCACGAGGACCTCTCCGTATACAACGCCGCGCAGCGCACCGCCTACCTCGCGATCATCCTGTGCGGCGTCGTGCTGGTTCTCTCGGGCCTCGCGATCTGGAAACCGGTTCAGTTGCAGGAGATCACGGCGATTATCGGCGGCTATGAAAGCGCGCGCGTAGTGCACTTTCTCGCGATGGCGCTGCTTGTGCTCATCGTGTTGGTCCACGTAGTCATGGTGATCCTTGTGCCGCGCACTCTCCCGACGATGATCACAGGCCGCGCAAGGAGGGCTTCATGAAGAAACGGTCGATGGAAACGAGTCTCGCCGGACATTCGGGAAAGCTCATCCGTTCGATCGAGCGGCGCCTCTTTCTCAGGCAGGGATTGTCGCTGGGGGCGCTCGCCCTGCTCTCGGGCTGCGATCTCACCGACGACGAGAGCGTGCAGAAGCTGCTCACCGGGATGTCGCGCTGGAACGACAGCGCTCAAGGCTGGCTCTTCAATCCGAACAAGCTCGCGCCGGAATTCCCGGAGAGCGCGATCACCAAGCCCTTCCCCTTCAACGCCTTTTACAGCGTGGACGAGGTCCAGACCGTGGACGGCGCGAGCTACCAGCTCGAGCTCGCCGGCCTCATCCGCGACAAGAAACCCTGGACGCTGCCCGAACTCTACTCCCTCCCGCAGACCTCGCAGATCACGCGTCACATCTGCGTCGAGGGCTGGAGCGCGATCGGCAAGTGGAGCGGCGTGCGTTTTTCCGATTTCCTTGCGCGCATCGGCGCCGACACCTCGGCAAAGTACATCGGCTTCAAGTGCGCCGACGACTACTACTCGAGCGTCGATATGGCCACCGCGCTGCACCCGCAGACGCAGCTCACCTTCCGCTACGCAGACGAGATCCTGCCGCCCAAGTACGGCTTTCCGATGAAGCTGCGCATCCCGACCAAGCTCGGCTTCAAGAACCCGAAGCACATCATATCGATGTTCGTCACCAATGAATATCCGGGCGGCTACTGGGAGGACCAGGGCTACAACTGGTTCAGCGGCAGCTGATGAAACCCCTGGAAGCCATCGCGCTGGCGGCGATCCTTGCGACAAGCGCCGGCGCCCGGGCCGCGGATGCGCCTGGGAAGCCGATGAAGACGGACGAGCCCATGCACGGCGAAATGAAAAGGAAGAGCATGAAAAAAGGCGACGTGAAGAAAGCCGCGGAAAAGAAAGAACGCGAGATGAAGCCGATGATCGAGAGGGAAGCGGCCGGATCGGCGAAGAAATAGGCGCGCCGCGCGCCTTTAGCGCGGGTCGAGCGTCATGAAGAGGTTGTTGAGCGACTCGGCGAGCGTCGGGTGCGCGAAGATGGCTTCCTTGATCGCCGTGTAGGGAATATTGCCCATCATCGCGATCTGCAGCATCGACATGATCTCCCCGCCTTCCACGCCGAGGATGGTGCAGCCGAGGATCTGCAGCGTTTTTGCATCCACGATCGCCTTCATGAAGCCGCGCGTCTCGCTCGTCTCGATCGCCCTTGCGACGCTCGCCATCGGCAGATTCGCCACGCGGTAGTCGAGCCCGCGCTTTTGCGCCTCGGTCTCGTTCAGTCCTACCGTCGCGAGTTGAGGGTCGATGAACATGCAATTGGGCACCGGTCGCCCTTCGATGGTCGCGTTGCCGCCGTTCAGCCAGTTCTCGCGCAGAACGCGGAAATCGTCGTAGGAGATGTGCGTGAAGGCGGGCCCGCCTTTCACGTCGCCGATCGCGTAGATGCCCGGGACATTGGTCTCGAGCTTCGGATTCACCCTGATGAAGCCCGAATTGTCGGTCTCGACGCCGGCGGCGCCGAGGTCGAGGCGGTCGGAATTCGGAACGCGGCCGAGCGCAAGGAGCAGGTGGCTGCCCGAGACTTTCTTGGCGCCATCTTGCAGCAGCACGCGCACGCCGGCGCCGCCCTTCTCGACCCGCGTCACCTGAGCCGAGTTGAGCA
>DASPXL010000329.1:0-2976 GCA_035637375.1 Burkholderiales bacterium | reverse complement strand
CGTGGACGAGCAGGAAGCCCTGCGCATGGTCGGCGCGATCGGCGACGCCGCGCACTGGGAGTTCATGAAGTTCTTGAGGCCCGGCCTGACGGAAAACAAGCTGACCGCGCACATCATGGAGTTCCTGTACTCGGTCCCGGGGATGGAGGACGTCGAGGACGTGATCGTCTCCTCCGGCCCCAACACCTGGCCGAACTGGCGCAATTTCTCCGACCGGATCATCAGGCCGGGCGACATCGTGTTCATGGACTTGGCCGCTCTCACCTGGAACGGCTACAAGTCCTGCTACTACCGCACCTACTGCGCGGGGAAGGAACCGACCCAGGAGCAGAAGGACATCTACGCCACCGCGCTCAAGTGGCTCTACGATTCGATCAAGGCGGTGAAGGCCGGCACCACCACGCGCGAGATCGCTTCGAAATGGCCTTCGGCCAAGGAAGCCTGGGGCTACGCCGAGGAAGACCAGGCGGCGGCCAACCTCTGGGGCCACGGCCTGGGGCTCGCCCAGTACGACCAGCCGGTCATCTCGCGCATCTGGTCGCTCGATCACCCGGTCGAGATCAAGGAGGGCATGGTGTTCGCGCTGGAGACGCAGCACGGCAAGATGTACGAGTGGGGCGTGCGCATCGAGGAAATGCTGATCGTGCACAAGGACAAGGTCGAGATCATCTCCAGCTTTCCGGTCGAGCAGATCACCGTCGTCGATCCGATGCCCGGCTACTCGACCCTCGCGGGCCGTTGAAGATCCCGTCCTCAGTCAACCAGGGAGGTCGTCATGGATGCGAAAAAATGGCTGGCAGCGTTGTCGGCGGTCGCGGCACTCGCCGCGGCCGGGTGCGCGCAGCAACCGCCGGTCGCGCAGCAGCCGCCTGTCATGGAGGCGGTGATCGGCAACAACTTCGGCCATTTGCCGATGTTCGTGGGCGTCGAGAAGGGACTGTTCCAGAAGCACGGCGTCGACCTGAAGCTCAAGGTCGTCAACACCGGCACCGACATGGTCAATTCCATGCACAAGAACGAGGTCCAGTTCGGCGACATGAGCGTGACGACTTTCCTCAAGGCGCGCCACGCCGGCGCGCCTTTCCTCGTGGTCGGCATGATCATGAACGACGCCACCACGGCCTTCGCCGACCAGCCGCTCGCGATCGTCGCGCGCAAGGGCTCTGGGATCGCGAAAGTCGAGGACCTGCGGGGCAAGCGCGTCGGCCTCGCCAGGGAGCAGACTTCCGACGAGTACTTCAAGATGGTGCTCGCCCGCCGCGGGATGAAATACGAGGACGTGACCATCGAGAACATCATGGCCCCGCCGGCGCTGGGGCCCGCGCTCGCCGAAGGGCGGGTCGACGCGGTGGTCTCGTGGGAGCCTTACAACGTCATGGCGATGTCGCGCGCGCCCGATTCATACGAGGTCCTGCGCGGCGGCGGCCATCTCTCCTACATGATGATCGCGACCGTCCACGACCCGATGCTCCAGGACAACCCCGGGCTCATCCAGAGCTTCGTGAACGGCCTGGCGGCGGCCTCCCATTACACGCGCCAGCACCGGGCGGAAGCGGTGGAGATCTTCGCGAAATGGGTCCCGGGCGTGAACCTCGAGGTGGCGCGCAAGGCGATCCAGCACATCAGCTTCGACCCGCGCATGTCGCGCGAGAGCCTGCGCGCCTTCGAGAACGCGCAGAACGATCTGCTGAAGCTCACCATCAAGAACGCACGGCCGCTGACGATCACCGACGTCGTGTTGACGCGCTTCACCGAAGCCGCGCAGAAGGCGCACCCCGAGTATTTCTCGGACCTGCCGCCCCTCGCCCGATGACGCGCGAGGAACGAATCCCGCGGCCGGCGGCGCATCGGGCGGGGGACGGGTGAGAGGCGAAATGCGCACGGCGATGCTCCAGGCGCCGAGAAAGCTCGAAGTCATCGAGCGGCGCAAGCCCGAGGCCGGCCCCGGCGAAGCGGTCGTGCGCACCGCGGCGACCGCCGTCTGTCACACCGACCTCTCGATCTACACCGGCGAGCACCCGGGCGTGCGCTACCCGGTGGTGATGGGACACGAGTCGACGGGCGTGATCGACTCGCTCGGCGAGGGTGTATCCGGGCTGACATCCGGGCAGCACGTGCTCATCAACCCGATCATCGCCTGCGGACAGTGCGACCAGTGCGTGCGCGGAGCCGGAAACCTGTGCCGCAACGCGGGACTCTTCGGCCGCGAAGTCGAAGGCTCGCTCAGCCAGTACGTGAAGTTGTCCTCACGCTACCTTCACGCGCTGCCGCCGAGGCTGCCGCTCGAAGCGGCCACCCTCATCGAGACGCTCGCCACGGTGCGCCACGCGCAGCATCGCGTGGGCGTGTCGACCGCCGAATCGGTGGTCGTGCTCGGTCAGGGCGCGGCGGGGCTTCTGCACACGCGGCTTGCCGTGCTGACCGGAGCGAGGCCGGTGATCGCGGTGTCCCGCACCAGGTGGAAGCTCGACATGGCCGAGCGCATGGGCGCCCACCACATCATCGAGGCGCCGGTCGAGAAGGCGGTCGAGGAAGTGCGGCGTCTCACCTCAGGCAAAGGAGCCGACGTGGTCATCGACGCCGCAGGAAGCGCGGAAACGCTCCGCACGGCGATGGACATGCTGCGCCCGGGCGGACGCTTTTCGGCCTTCGCCGTGAGCCACGAAACAGTGCGCGGCTTCAGCACTTTCCCGCTCTACTTCGGCGAGATCAGCATCATCGGCTCGCGCGCGCTCACCCCCCAGGACATGGACCCGAGCATCCAGCTCGTCGCCTCGGGCGCGGTGGACGTGAGCGGGTTCATCACGGCGAAATATCCGCTCACCGATGCCGCGGCGGCGTTCGAGGAGTACGAGCGCAACCCGAGCCGCATCCTGCGGATCGTGATCGATTCCAAAAGCTAGCGATGCAGCCGCTCATCGTTTCGCTGCGTTCGCCGGAGGCAGTCGACCCTGCGCGCTTCGGATCCAAGGCGGC
>DASPXL010000328.1:0-1729 GCA_035637375.1 Burkholderiales bacterium | reverse complement strand
ACAGCCACGACCACGCCGTCTCACTCCTGGACGCACTTGCGCTCGAGCGGGCCGTGGACGCTGGGTGGACGTCGAGCCGGAGGCCCGCAAAGCCGCACAGCGACACGGTTTCCAGACCTCGCGGGATGCGTTCGCGGCGGGCGGTGGACGCTCGGTGGACGTCGAGGCCTGAAACCGTCGCGACCAGAGCCAACAGAAGGGCCTGATTAGCAGCGATTTCTCAGAGCCCTCTGACGGACTAGAACCGTCGACCCCCTTACCTGTAGTGAGACCCCCGCGCAAGCCGACCGCAGGTCGGGGCGGCGCAGCCCACGCTTCGTGGCTCAGGCGATTGGTCTCACCTCCTGTCTGTGATGACGTGCGAGATTCCGGCGCGCGGGCGCCCAGCCTTACCTAGGTGCTCGGACACAGAATGGTCCGGCGACAAGATGATTGATCGGGTGTGGTCCCCGCGAGGGTTGCTTGCGGCCGCTCGGTCTCTCAAGGCCGTCCAGGCCGGTGGGCGCTGGCGGCGGGGGGTCTGGGGGAGCCGGCCGCAGAGCATCTGCGTGACGATGGGCGGGTGCGCGTGGGTGCTGGTCTGATTAGGCGGCAGCTGCGAGCGCCTCCTTGTCTGGCTGCTCGATCGGGGCGAGCGCCTCCTCGCCGAGCTCGCGGAGGATGTGGTAGGCGCGCCGGCAGAGCTTGCGGGCAACCGACAGGCAGGCGCGGGTCTGGTCGAGCCGCTCGGCGACTTGGCGGTAGTAGGCGTGGTCGGGTGAGCCGGCGCGGGCGGCCGAGACAGCCGCTTCGTACAGCGCCCAGCGCAACACCTCGGGCCCCTCGTGTGAGAGGCGTCCGGGTGCGCGCTTCTGGTCGGACTGGTAGACGGTGATGTCGAGGCCGGCGTGACGGACGGCGTCGTCCGAAGATGAGAAGCGGCGGGCATCACCGAGCTCGGCCAGGATCGCGGTCGCACTCACCGGCCCGACCCCGTACAAGCGCTCGATCAGCGCGCGGCAGCCGGGTTGGCGGCGCGCGAACGCACGCAGCTGGCGGTCGAGCGGCGCCAGCTCGAGATCGAAAGCGTCGAGCATCCGCAACCCGAGCGCAACCAGATCACGCCCGGCCGGCGAAAGCTCCGCGTTAGCGAGCGCCTCCCGGCCGGCCTGCGTGCGCAGCATCAGCCCCGCCGGCACCCCTTGGTGGAACAGCTGCGCGTGGATGCGCTGCTGCCAGGCGGTGCGTTGATCGATCAGCGTCTTGCGTAGACGCACCAGCGTCCGCAGCTCGAGGATGTGCGCTGGCGGGATCCACGACTCCGGCAGCTCGCCGCCAAGGAGCAGCCGTAGCTGCAGATCGCAGTCGGCGTTGTCGGTCTTCGCCCTTCGCTTGCGCCCGCGCCTGGCCGCCGTCTCGGCCGGATCGGCGAGATGCGCGGTGTGGCCGGCCCGCTCGATCTCCTCGGCCACGAAGCGCCAGCCGGTCGTCCCCTCGAGCGCGAACTCGGCCTGGCAGCCGGCGAACTGTCCCAGCCACGCACGCAACTCGGCGCGCGCCGCCGGCGCGATCCGGCCGCGCCTCAGCTCACCCGTCTCCTGGTCGAGCGCCTTGTAGGTGATCTGGTTTCGATGCACATCCAACGCCACTACGATCCCCATCGAGACCTCCTCGAGCTCCGTCGATCAACACGACACCGCGTGACTACCACGCTTGAGCCGAGGGGGTCTCACTACATGTCATCTCTCTA
>DASPXL010000327.1:0-2828 GCA_035637375.1 Burkholderiales bacterium | reverse complement strand
CTCGACATGACGCGGCGGTTCTGGATCGGCCTCGTGCTGACGGTGCCGGTCTTCGCTCTCGAGATGTCCGGACATGTCGGATTGGGTCTGCACCGCTTCATGAGCGCTTCGGTGTCGGGCTGGGTGCAGTTCCTCTTCTCGATCCCGGTCGTGCTCTGGGCGGCGTGGCCGTTTTTCGTGCGCGGGTGGAATTCGCTCGTGTCGCGCAGCCTCAACATGTACACGCTGATCGCGCTGGGAACCGGAGTGGCCTTCGCGTACAGCACGGTCGCGCTGCTCGCGCCGGGCGTCTTTCCGGCTGCGTTTCGCGATGCCTCTGGACACGTGGGGCTCTACTTCGAAGCTGCGGCAGTGATTGCTGTGTTAGTTCTGCTCGGCGAGGTGCTGCAGTTGCGGGCCCGCGACAACACAAGCGGCGCCATCCGCGCGCTGCTCAAGCTCGCGCCCGATACGGCGATTCGCGTTGGGCCGGACGGCAACGATGAGGAAGTAACGCTCGAACTCATCGCGAAAGGCGATCGCTTGCGCGTGCGCCCGGGCGAGAAAGTGCCCGTGGACGGTGTCGTGCTCGAGGGGCACTCGAGCGTCGACGAGTCGCTCGTCACCGGCGAGCCGCTGCCGGTGGAGAAGAACGCGGGCGCCAAGGTCACCGGCGGGACGATCAACGGGACCGGAAGCTTCGTCATGCGGGCCGAGCGCATCGGAGCCGAAACGCTGCTCGCGCAGATCGTGCACATGGTCGCGGAGGCGCAGCGCACCCGCGCGCCGATTCAGAAGCTTGCCGACGTGGTTTCCGCCATTTTCGTTCCCGCGGTCGTGGGGATAGCCGTCGTCGCCTTTTTCGTGTGGTCGATTTACGGGCCGCCGCCGGCGATGGCGTTCGCTCTGGTAAGCGCGGTGTCGGTGCTGATCATCGCCTGCCCCTGCGCGCTGGGTCTCGCCACGCCCATGTCGATCATGGTGGGCACCGGCCGCGGCGCGCAGGCCGGAGTGCTGTTCCGCAATGCCGAGGCGCTCGAGCGCATGGAACGAATAGACACTCTGGTCGTCGACAAGACCGGCACGCTCACCGAGGGCAAGCCGAAGCTCGCGTCGGTGATCGTGGCCGACGGCGTCGACGAAGAACGCATGCTGCGGATCGCGGCGAGCCTCGAGCGCGGGAGCGAGCATCCGCTTGCCGCAGCGATCCTCCAAGGCGCAAAAGATCGCGGCGCACCGCTTCTTCCGGTGGAGAGGTTCAACGCGGTGACGGGAAAGGGTGTCGAGGGAACGCTCGAAGGTCGGCGCGTCGCGCTCGGCAACTTGCGCTTTGCCGGATCGCTTGCGAAGGTGCCGCAGACATTGAAGGACCGGGCCGACTCGCTGCGCCGGAACGGCGAGACCGTGGTATTTCTCGTCGAAGACGGACGGATCGCCGGCATCCTGGGCGTGGCCGATCCCATCAAGGCGTCCACGCCTGAGGCGCTGAAAACGCTCGCCGAGGAAGGCATACGGGTCGTGATGCTGACCGGCGACAACGAAGTCACGGCCAAGGCCGTGGCAGAGCGCCTTGGCATCGCCGAGGTCCGCGCCGACGTGCTGCCGCCGCAGAAGGGCGAAGTGGTGAGAGCGCTGCGCGCGCAGGGCCGCGCCGTAGCGATGGCGGGCGACGGCGTGAACGACGCGCCGGCGTTCGCGCAGGCCGAGGTCGGCATCGCCATGGGCACCGGGGCGGACGTCGCGATCCAGAGCGCGGGCATCACGCTGGTGAAGGGCGACTTGCGCGGCATCGCGCGGGCGCGCCGGCTTTCCCGCGCCACCATGCGCAATATCCGCCAGAACCTGTTTCTCGCCTTTGTCTACAACGCGCTCGGCGTGCCGATCGCCGCCGGAGTGCTGTTTCCGTGGACCGGGCTTCTCCTCAACCCGATGATCGCGGCGGCGGCGATGAGCGCGAGCTCGGTATCGGTGGTGATCAATGCCTTGAGGCTGCGCCACGCCGCCGTCTGAACGCAGTATGCTGATTCAGGGATCAGGGACGGAATTTCTTGACGTTAACGTAAACGTCACGTAGGCTTTTTTTCCTCCGCGGGCGAGGACGTACCGGGGCAGCCATGACAGACTTGAGCGCAGGGTCTCAGCGCACCGAATACAAGGCGAAAAACAAGATCCGCTTCGTCACGGCGGCGTCGCTGTTCGACGGCCACGACGCCTCCATCAACATCATCCGCCGCATCCTGCAGGCGAGCGGCTGCGAGGTCATCCACCTCGGCCACAACCGCTCGGCCGAGGAGGTCGTCACCGCCGCGCTGCAGGAGGACGTGCAGGGCGTCGCGGTTTCCTCGTATCAGGGCGGCCATGTCGAGTACTTCAGGTACATGATCGACCTCCTGCGCGAGCGAGGGGGGGAGAACATCAAAGTGTTCGGCGGCGGCGGCGGGGTGATCGTGACCGAGGAAATCAGCGAGCTCGAGGCTTACGGCGTCGCGCGCATCTATTCGCCCGAGGACGGCCGGAAGCTGGGCCTGCAGGGCATGATCGACGACATGCTCTCCCGCTGCGACGAGGATCTCTCGCAGCACGCGCCGAAGGACCTGAAGGCGGTGAAATCGGGAGACCGCCGCTCGCTCGCGCGAATGATCACGGCGCTGGAGAACGGCCAGGCGGCGAGGCTGCGAGAGCAGGTGCTGAAGGAGGCCGACGCACTGGCCGTCCCCGCGCTCGGCATTACCGGCACCGGCGGGTCGGGCAAGTCCTCGCTGACCGACGAGCTGATCCGCCGCTTCCGGCTCGACCAGGACGACCGTCTCGATATCGCCGTGCTCGCGGTCGATCCGTCGCGGCGCAAG
>DASPXL010000326.1:0-6573 GCA_035637375.1 Burkholderiales bacterium | reverse complement strand
GGCCGGGTGGCTCGTGCCGGCGCGGCCGAGTGCCGAAGTGCAAGCGCAGCTCGCCAAGGCGCGCGCCGAAGCGGAGGAGGCGAAGCGCAGCGCGCAGGCCGAAGCGGTGGCAGCGGCCGAGGCGAAGCGGCAGCTCGAGCTGGAGCGTGCGGCGGAAGCGAAGTCCGCCAGGGCACGCGCCGAAACGCAGACGAAGCGCCGTGCGCAGACCGAAGCGCCCCGGCGCAAGGAGGACGCCCAGCTCGCCGCGGCGAGCAAGAACCGGGAGCCGTCGCCGAAGCCTGCAGCACCGGCGCAGGAAAAAGCGCCGCCTGCCCAGACGCTTCCGCGCTGGTTGTGGTCTAGTCAGGCGCCCGCGGGGACCGCGCAGGAAAAAGCGCCGACAGCCGCAGCGTCACGTTACGACGGCGCGTGGACGGCAACGCGCTCCTGCGACGCATTCGAAGAGTTTCCCGCGCAGATGCAGAACTGGGCGTTCACCGTCAAAGGCGGCGAGTTCGTGGTCGAGCGCGGCGCGGCCGGCCAGCCGGGTCACAATCTGGGGCGCGGCAGGCCGGGCGACGACGGCGGCCTCGTCCTCTCGGGAACAGGCATCAACAGCGCTCAACGCTTGCGGGGAAAGCCGTATCCGGTGTTCTTCGAGGGTCGCTTCGACGGCGATCGCTTCGTGATGAAGGGGCGGCTGGGCGAACGCGCCTGCACGCTCGTGCTCGCGCGCGGTTGAAGCGAGCGTCACCCCCCCGGGCGGTGGGTCAGCATTCTTCTGCTCTGGATGGCGGCGGCCAGGGTATCGAGCGTCTGCCGATGCTCGCGGTTGGAGCGCCCGTAGGTCTGCTCGATGCTGTGCTTGGCGCTGTCCCAGTCGCGGCGCTCCATGCAGGAATCGAAGCCGATCGCGGCGTGAAGGCCCCTGTCCGCCTTGACCCGGCCGTACCAGTCGTCCATCAGGCTATCGAGCGCGGCGCTGGTATCGGCTCGCGATGCGCGCACCGCCCACGACAGATGCGCATCCGGCATCAGTTCTCCTTTGCGCGATGAGCGCCCGGTGCGCGCTCCGCGCCCCGCCCCGGCGGTCGGTTTCGCGCCCGCGCCCCGTTCCCGTTCAGGCGCGGCCGGGGGCGCGACGGCTGCCCGCGCCTTCCCGCCGAAAGCCGGTATCCGGGCCCGAACCCGGGAACCGCGCGTTGCCCGATCTTCCGGCCGATGAGCCGCTCGATCGCGGCGAGCAGCGGCCGGTCCTCCGCGCTCATCAGCGAGACCGCCTCGCCCGCCGCTCCTGCGCGGCCGATGCGGTGGACGTAGTCCCCGGGGACGTTCGGAAGGTCGTAGTTGACTACGTGAGGCAGCGCATCGATGTCCAGGCCGCGCGCCGCGGTGTCGTTGGCGACCAGCACGCGCAGCTCGCCGGCCTTGAAGCGCCTGAGCGCGCGCGCGCGGGCGTTCCGGGCCTTGTTGCCGTGAATGGCGCCGGCTCCGATGCCCTCCCGCTCGAGTTGTTCCGCAAGCCGGTTGGCGCCGCGCTGGGTCCTGATGAAGACCAGCACCTGGCCCCAGTCCCTGGCTCGTATCAGATGAGCGAGCAGCTCGCGCTTGCGCGCGGTTTCCACCGGATGCACGACTTGAGATATCACCTCGATCGGGACGTTGCGCCGCGCGACCTCGACCGTCACCGGGTCGCGCATGAAGGAGCCCGCGAGCTGCCTGATTTCATCGGGAAACGCCGCCGAGAAGAACAGGTTCTGGCGCTTCGCCGGCAAAAGCGGGAGAACGCGGCGCACGTCGGGCAGGAAGCCCATGGCGAGCAGGCGGTCGGCCTCATCGAGGACGAGGATTTCGACCTGCCCGAGATCGATCGTCTTTTGATGCACGTGATCGAGCAGCCGGCCCGGCGTCGCGACGACGATGTCCACGCCGCGACGCAGCTCCGCTGCCTGCGGATTGAATCCGACGCCGCCGAAAACGACCGCGCACCTGAGCTGCAGAAACCGGCCGTAGTTGCGCATGCTCTCGTGGCCCTGCGCGGCGAGCTCGCGCGTCGGCACGATCACGAGAGCGCGGATCGGACGAGGCGCGGAAAACCTTGCTCCCGCCGCCGGACGAGGCGCGGGCGAGGCGCCCGCATCGGCCTTCGCGGCGAGCAGGTGCAGCATCGGCAGGATGAAGCCCGTGGTCTTTCCGGTGCCCGTCTGCGCGGCTCCGAGCAGATCGCGGCCGGAGAGCGCGAGCGGAATGGCCCGCACCTGGATGGGGGTCGGAACGGCGTAGCCACGCTCGCTCACGGCGCGGAGCAGCTCCGCCGAAAGACCGAGATCCTGGAACGAGGTGCCGATAGGGGTCTCCTGAAATCGGCCTGGGAAGGATTTCGCCTTCCGACCCGGTTCAGGCGGATGCGCTTCTTGAATTCGGGGAACTCGAGTGGAACCGCGAAGCGGCTGGCTCGCTAACCGGACCGAAGCGAACACGAACCGTGGGCACACTATACAGGAGTCGGCCCGGCGCCGCTCGGATCTTTTCGGATCGCTGGAGGCCGGCTACTTCTTCCAGCCGCTCAAATCCGAGAGCTGGACGTCGTAGCCGACGTTCTGCGGGCCCGCGGCCGCCTGGTACGCCCTCTCGACTTTCTTGAACGCGGCGGCAAGCTCGAAGCTCAGCTTCACCAGCGCTTCGGCTTCCGGCTTGATCACCGCGGCGTTGTCGGTGCGCAGAAACGCCCTGCCGACCAGCTCGACGTAAATCGCCGCGGCCAGCTCGTGGGGGGAAACCTTCGTCGTCGCTTCTTTCTCAGAGGACATGGGAGCTCTCCAGGGGGAAGTCCCATCCTACGCCGAAACGGCCGCGTTGAAGCCGATTCGTTCCTGTCGGCCCTCAGGAAGGTCCGGCGCGTTCCTTGCGCCTCAGAACCGCTCGACCCAGGGCCGCAGCTCGATCTCCCAGGTCCAGGCGCTGCGGTGCTGGCGATAGACGTGCAGGTAGTTCTTCGCGATCTCATCGGGGAGAAGCATCCCGTCCGCGGCGCGCTCTCCCGCGCGCGGATCGCCCGTGCCCCGGGCGATCCCGCCGTCGATCACGAAGTGCGCGACGTGGATGCCCTTGGGGGCGAGCTCGCGCGCCATGCTCTGCGCGAGCCCCCGCAGCGCGAACTTGCCCATCGCGAAGGGCGCCGACTCGGCGTAGCCCTTCACGCTCGCCGAGGCCCCGGTGAAGAGAATCGCCCCTGAGCCGCGCGCGAGCATTCTCCTCGCCGCGCATTGCGCGACGAGGAACCCCGCGTAGCCCGACACCCTGATCGTGCGCTCGACTTCCTTCGGATCGAGCGAGACGAGCGGGCCGCGCGCGCGATAGCCCGCGTTGTACACGACGAGATCGGGCACGCCCCATTTCGCCTCGACCGCGCCGAACATCGCCTCGACCTGCGCGAGCTCGGCGGCGTCGCAGGCGACCGGCAGCGCGCCGGTTTCCTTCACGAGCGAAGCGAGCTTGGAGGTATCGCGCGCAGCGAGCGCGACACGCATGCCCTCCTTCGCGAAGAGGCGCGCGAGCGAGGCTGAGAGGCCGCTGCCTGAGCCGACGATGAGCGCAGTCTCGGCCATCAGTCCGCCTTCACGCCGCCTCGGGCATGCTCAGCATCCCGCGCCGGATGAGGGAGCGAAACGCCTCGTAGGTCTCGCGGATGCCCTCGGCGAGCGGCATTTCTCCGTAGTCCCCGAGAAAATCGCGAAGCGGCTTGTCCGGCAGATGCATCGGGAACGCGAGGGGCTGTCCCGATGCGGTGATCGCCGCCGACGGCGCAAGCGTTTTCAGTATGCGCAACCCCTCCTCGACCGGCGCGTAGACGCCGTTCATGTCGAAGACCGGGGCGCCCGGGCGCTCGCGCGCGACCGCGTGGATGAAGGCGCTCGCGACTTCTCCGGCGTAGAGCCACGACACGCCCCCGGAGAACGGCACCTCGTAGGGCTTGCCCGCGGCGGCGGCGAGAATCGCGAAGGTCGTCTTGGAGGTGAGGCCCTGGTCGCGCCCGACTCCGTATACGACGCCCGGCCGGATTCCAAGGCTATGGATGCCCCAGTCCTCCGAATAGACCTTCGCGATCTGCTCATCGCAGTACTTGTACGCGCCGTAGAGCGTGTGCATGGCGCCATGGCCCTCGTCCATCGCGCCGTAGGCGGCGATCGAGCTCGCGTAGGCGAGCCGCCTGATGCCGAGACGACGCGCGGCCTCGAAAACGTTGACCGTCCCGACGACGTTGACTTTCGCTCCGGCGATCGGGTCGGCCTTGCAGAACGGAACCTGCAGCGCCGCGAGATGAATGATCGCGCACGGCCGCACGGCTTCCAGGGTCCGCACGACGGTCTCGAAGTCGGAAATATCGCCGGTGCGCCACCGGATTTTTTCGAGTTCGCGCTCCTCGATGAGCAGGCGCGGCCGCCGCTTGTCCTCGGTCAGGTCGAGCGCGCACGCCGGGACTCCGGCCCGGGCGAGGAGGGCGAGCACCCAGCTGCCGATACAGCCGCCGGCGCCCGTGACGAGCACGGGACCGGGAAAGTTCGCGCGATCGACTGAAAAGCGGTCCGGCACTTCGGCTGCCTCGATGTCCTTCGGAACTCGGCCTGCCGAAGCTTACAAAGAGCGGCGCAGGAAGTCCAACGCCGCCCGCGCCACTTGACCGCCCCGGCGCGCGCGGCTAACCTGCCTCGGCCCCCTGCAATTTTCCGCGACAGACACGATCCCCCGCAGACGGAGAACAGCGTGACCTCGGTGACCCTGAGCGGCGTGCGCAAGAGCTTCGGCTCGAGCGAAGTCCTGCACGGCGTGGACGTCGAAGTCGAAGAGGGCGAGTTCTGCGTGCTGGTCGGCCCCTCGGGCTGCGGCAAGAGCACGCTCCTGAGGATGATCGCGGGGCTCGAAGAGATCAGCTCGGGCACCATCGCGATCGGCGGCCGCGTCGTCAACGGGGTCGCCCCGAAGGAGCGCGACGTCGCGATGGTGTTCCAGAACTATGCGCTCTACCCGCACATGAGCGTGTACGACAACATGGCCTTCAGCCTGAAGCTCGCCGGCGAATCGAGGGAGGAGACGCGCGTGCGGGTCGAGGAAGCGGCGCTGATCCTCGGCCTCATGGACTATCTGCGGCGCTACCCGCGCCAGCTCTCCGGCGGCCAGCGCCAGCGCGTGGCGATGGGCCGCGCGATCGTGAGGAAACCGCAGGTGTTCCTGTTCGACGAGCCGCTCTCCAACCTCGACGCGAAGCTGCGCGTGGCGATGCGCACCGAGATCAAGGCGCTGCACCAACGGCTGAAGACCACGTCGGTCTACGTCACTCACGACCAGATCGAGGCGATGACCATGGCCGACAAGATCGTGGTGATGAACGCAGGCTGCGTCGAGCAGATCGGCTCGCCGCTCGAGCTCTACGACGACCCGGCGAACCAGTTCGTCGCGGGCTTCATCGGCTCGCCGGCGATGAATTTTCTCACCGGCCGCATGGTGCGGAACGGCGCGGGGCTCGCGGTCGCGGTCGGCGGCGGCGTGCACCTGCCGATGCCGCTGCGCGCCGAGATCCCCGAGGGCCGCGAGGTGGTGGTCGGGGTGCGGCCCGAGCATTTCGCGGTGGCGGAGGACGGCGTGCCTGCGGAAGTGGTCGTGGTCGAGCCGACCGGCGCCGACACGCAGATCTTCTGCAAGCTCGCCGGCATCGACGTCACGGCGGTCGTGCGCGAGCGCCACACTTTCAAGCCGGGTGCGGCGGTGCGACTGAAGCCGCAGCTCACTTTTATTTTCGATCCGGCGAGCGGGACGAGGCTCGCCTGAAACGTCATCACCCCAAAGGAGGGTCTATGAGCAACATGAATCGCAGGGATTTTCTGAGAATCTCGGCCGGCATCGCTGCGGGCGGCGTGCCGCTGCTCGCCGAGGCCCAGGGCCAAACCTGGAAGCCCGAGAAGGGCGCGAAGCTGCGCGTGCTGCGGTGGAAGCGCTTCGTCCAAGGGGACGAGGACATGTGGATGAAGAACACCGCCGAGTTCACGAAACGCACCGGCGTCGAGGTGCGCGTGGACAGCGAGAGCTGGGAAGACGTGCGTCCCAAGGCGGCGGTGGCGGCGAACGTCGGCTCCGGCCCCGACATCATCCTCTCGACCTTCGACGACGCGAACCTCTACCCCGAGAAGCTGCTCGACGTGACCGATCTCGCCGAGTATCTGGGCAAGAAGTACGGCGGCTGGTACGACGTTTGCCGGCAATACCTCCAGCCCGGCGGCAGGCGCTGGATCGGCGTGCCCCTCGGCGCCGCGGGCAACGCCTTCGTCTACCGCATCAGCCAGATGAAGGAAGTGGGGTTCGACAGCTTCCCGCGCGACACCGCGGGGTTTCTCAAGCTCTGCAAGGCGCTCAAAGGCAAGAACCATCCGGTCGGCTTTGCGCTCGGCAACGCCACGGGCGACGGCAACACCTGGACGCACTGGCTGGTGTGGTCGTTCGGCGGAAAGCTGGTGGACGAGAAGAACAACGTCGTCGTCGACAGCCCGCAGACGCTGCAGGCGCTCGAGTACGCCAAGGAGCTCTACCAGACTTTCG
>DASPXL010000325.1:0-2388 GCA_035637375.1 Burkholderiales bacterium | reverse complement strand
CGCGTAACCCGGCGCGGGCGCGGCGAGCAAGACCGCGACCGACACGGCGCGGATCAATGCACCAGTCAAATTACCTCCTCCCGTCTATTAGAATACCATAGCCTTTTTCTCGCGACGGATGAAGGACTTCTGCACGGTTCTTGAGATCGAACAAGATGACTCCCCACGAGCTTTCAGCCTGGCGCAAGAATGAGCGCGCAAGGCTCCTGCGGGAACGCGGCGCGCTGACCGAAGAGACGCTCGCCGAGCTGCGCTCGCGTATCGACCATCACCTTGAACGCGCTTTCCCCGATCTGGTGCACGGCATTCTGGCGTTTTGCTGGCCGTACAAGAATGAATACGACGCGCGCCACCTGGCCTCAGCCTTGCGCCGACGCGGGGCGACCACGGCGCTGCCGGTCGTCGTGGCGCCCAAAACCCCGCTCGTCTTTCGTGAGTGGCGCCCGGGCGTGAAACTGGCCGGGGGGCCGCTCGGAATTCCCTATCCCGTCGATTCGCCCGAAGTAGCCCCTGACCACGTGCTCCTGCCCATGCTGGGATGGGACGGAGATGGATACCGCCTGGGCTACGGCGGCGCTTTCTTCGACCGCACGCTCGCGGCGCTCGCGAAGCGGCCGCAGATCATCGGGGTCGCTTACGAGCAGGCTTACCTGCGCACCATCCATCCGCAGCCGCACGACATCCCCGCCGATTTCGTCGTGACCGAGCGCGGCGTATACCGCCGCGGGCCGCAGGGCCTCAAATTTCTCGACAACCCGCAGGCGTTCTCTTCGCCGGCCTGCTACGCGGGAGAGATGGCACCCGGCTATTTCGGCGAGGAACCAAAACCGTAGAGCGATTCAGCCGAGGAACAGCCGATACGCAGGATTGCGCGTCTCCTCGACGCAGGGGTAGCCGAGAGCCTCCAGAAACCTCCGGAACTCGCGCATCTCGCCGCGCGGCACCTGCATGCCGACCAGCACCCGACCGTAGTCGCTGCCCTGATTGCGGTAGTGGAACATGCTGATGTTCCAGTCGGTGCGCATGTTCGAGAGGAAGTTCATCAGCGCCCCGGGGCGCTCGGGAAACTCGAACCGGTAGAGCAGCTCGTCGGGCGCGCCGCGCGCGCTGGTGCGGATCCCCGCCGGCGCGTGCCCGCCGACCATGTGGCGCACGTGCAGCTTCGCCATCTCGTCCTCCGACAGGTCGAGCGCCTTCAGCCCCTCGCGCTCGAGCACTTTCACGATCCGCGCGGTCTCGTCGCGGTTGTGCACCTCCACGCCGACGAACACGTGCGCTTCCTTCGGATCGGCGATGCGGTAGTTGAATTCGGTGATGTTGCGCGCGCCGAGCGTCGCGCAGAATTTCTTGAAGCTCCCGGGGCGCTCGGGGATGGTTACGGCGAGTATCGCTTCGCGATGCTCGCCCACCTCCGCCCTCTCGGCGACGAAGCGCAGGCGGTCGAAGTTGGTGTTCGCCCCCGAGGCGACTGCGACCAGGCGCTTCCCGCGCACCCCGGTTCGCTCGACATGGATCTTCGCTCCCGCGATGGCGAGCGCACCGGCCGGCTCCAGGATCGTGCGCGTGTCCTCGAACACGTCCTTGATCGCCGCGCAGATCTGGTCGGTATCGGCGAGGATCATCCCGTCGAGCAGTTCGCGGCACAGGCGAAATGTAGTCTCGCCGACTTGCTTGACCGCAACGCCGTCGGCAAACAAGCCGACGTGATCGAGCACGACGCGCCGACCCGCCTTGAGCGAGCGCGCCATGGCGTCGGCGTCGACCGGCTCGACGCCGATCACCTTGATCGACGGACGCAGGCGCTTGATGTAGGAGGCGATACCCGAGATCAGCCCGCCTCCGCCCACCGCTACGAACACCGCGTCCAGGGGCTGCGTTGCCTGGCGCAGGATTTCCATCCCGATCGTGCCCTGGCCCGCGATGACGTCGGGATCGTCGTAGGGGTGGACGAAGGCGAGCTTGCGCGAGCGCGCGAGGCGCCTCGCTTCCGCGTAGGCCTCGTCGTAGGTGTCGCCGCGCAAGTGGACCTCCGCTCCGCGCGCCTTGACCGCGTCCACCTTGATCTTGGGCGTAGTGGTCGGCATCACGATCGCCGCCCCGCAGCCGAGCTTCTGCGCTGCGAGCGCCACCCCTTGAGCGTGATTGCCGGCCGAGGAGGCGATGACCCCGCGGGCAAGCGCCCTCGCGGGCAGGTTCGCCATCTTGTTGTAGGCGCCGCGGCACTTGAAGGAGAACACCGGCTGCATGTCCTCGCGCTTGAGCAACACCCGGTTGCCGAGGCGAGCCGAAAGGTTCGGCGCGACTTCGAGCGGCGTTTCGACCGCCACGTCGTACACGCGCGCCCTGAGAATCCGTTCCAGATAGTCGTTTTTCACGCTGTTTTTCGTA
>DASPXL010000324.1:0-3130 GCA_035637375.1 Burkholderiales bacterium | reverse complement strand
TTTTTCGGATGCGCCGACGATAAGCCCGCCGACGATGGCCCCGGCGATCGATTCGAACCCGCCCAGGATCAGCACCGGCAAGGCCTTCAGCGCGAGAAAGGTGAGCGCGAACTGCACGCCGTTGCGAGCACCCCACAGAAGCCCCGTCACGAGCGCGACGAATCCGGCGACCGTCCACACGATCACCCAGATCCTGCGCAGAGATATGCCGACGGCGAGCGCCGCCTGATGGTCGTCAGCGACCGCGCGCAAGGCGCGGCCGGTGCGGGTCTTGTTGAAGAACACCGCAAGAACGGCCACCAGCGCGGCTGCGATCCCGGAGGCGACGAGGTCGAATTTGCTGACGTTCATTCCGGTCTTGTCCATCAGCCATTCGATCGGCTCGTCGGCGATCCCCAGGTCGAGGGCGTGGACCTGGGCGCCCCAGGTGAGCTGCGCGATGCCCTCGATGAAGAAGCTCAAGCCGATGGTCGCCATGAAGAGCGTGATCTGCGGCTGGTTGACGAGCGGGCGCAGCACCACGCGCTCGGTGAAAAACGCGAGCGCTACCATCGCGAGCAACGCGAGCGCCACGGCGAGCCAGAACGGGGCGCCCATCGAGATGAATCCCACGGTCGTCAGGGCGGCGAAGAACACCATCGCCCCTTGAGCGAAATTGAATACCCCCGAGGCCTTGTAGATCAGCACGAAGCCGAGCGCGACGAGCGAATACATCACGCCCGCCAGCAGCCCGCCGATCAGCACTTCGAAGAAGAATTGCATGCTAGTGCGCGACGCCCAGATACGCGTCGATCACCTCCTTGTTGTTGCGAACTTCATCGGGCGCGCCGTCGGCGATCTTGCGGCCGTAGTCGAGCACGACCACCCGGTCCGAGAGATCCATCACCACGCTCATGTCGTGCTCGATCAGCACGATGGACGTGCCCATCTGGTCGTTGACCTCGAGGATGAAACGGCTCATGTCCTGCTTTTCCTCCACGTTCATGCCCGCCATGGGCTCATCGAGGAGCAGGAGTTGCGGTTCCGCGGCAAGTGCGCGCCCGAGCTCCACGCGCTTCTGCAGGCCGTAGGGGAGCCTGCCGACCGGAGTCTTGCGTATGTGCTCGATCTCGAGAAAGTCGATGACCGTTTCGACTTTGGCGCGGTGCTCGAGCTCCTCCCGCCGCGCGCTTCCCCAATACAGCGCCTGCTGCAGAAAGTTGCACTTCATCTTGAGGTTGCGCCCGGTCATGATGTTGTCGAGCACCGTCATGCCGCGGAATAGCGCGATATTCTGGAAGGTTCTGGCGATCCCCTGCCTTGCGGCCTCGTGCGGGTCGACGCGATGGCGCCTCGCGCCCTTGAACGTGACGCTGCCCCGCTGCGGATGGTAGACGCCGTTGATGACGTTGAGCATCGAGGATTTGCCCGCGCCGTTCGGGCCGATGATGGCGCGGATCTCGTGCTCGCGCACGTCGAACGAAACCGCCTGCAGCGCCACGACTCCGCCGAAGGCAAGCGAGATGTCGTCGATCTCGAGGATCGGCTCGCCGATCTTCCTGCCCGCGCTCATGTCAGACGGATAAGAAATCAGGCCGCCTTCTTGGCGGCGGCAACGCCGTAGGTCCTCGCTTCGAGGATCTTCAGGTCGGCGCGGACCGTCCCGGCGCGGCCGTCCTCGAACCGGACCTGCGTTTCGACGTAACGGCTCGTCTCCCCCGAATAAAGGGCGTCGACGAGGGCCGAGTATTTCTCCCCGATGTGGCGGCGCCTGACCTTGCGCGTGCGGGTAAGCTCGCCGTCATCGGCGTCGAGCTCCTTGTGCAGCACGAGGAAGCGCCGGATCTGCGAATTGCCGAGCGTCGAATCCGCGGCGAGGTCGCGGTTCACCTTTTCCACGCAGTCGCGGATCAGATCGTGGACGGCGGGTTGCAAGGCGAGATCGGTGTAGCCCGAGTAGGCGAGATTGCGCCTCTCGGCCCAGTTGCCGATAGCGGCCATGTCGATATTGATGAGCGCGCACACCTTCTCGCGCCCGTGGCCGAAGCACACCGCCTCCTTGATGTAGGGAAAGAACTTGAGCTTGTTCTCCAGGTATTTCGGGGCGAAGAGCGTCCCGTCGGCGAGTCTGCCGACGTCCTTCGCGCGGTCGATGATCTTCAGGTGGCCGTCGGCGTCGAAATAGCCCGCGTCGCCGGTGTGGAAAAAGCCCTCGGCGTCGATCGCCTCGCGCGTCGCCTCCGGCCGTCCGTGATACTCCTTCATCATGCCGGGGGAGCGCACCAGCACTTCGCCCGAATCGGCGATGCGCACTTCCACTCCAGGCATCGGCCTGCCGACGGTGTCGAGTCTCACCTCGCCCGAAGGCTGCATGCACACCGTCACGCAGGTCTCGGTCATTCCGTAGAGCTGCTTCAGGTTGATGCCGATCGAGCGGTAGAAGTCGAAGAGATCCGGACCGATCGCCTCGCCTCCCGTGTAGGCAACCCGGACGCGAGACAGGCCGAGCACGTTCTTCAGGGGTCCGTATACGAGCAGCGCGCCCAAGGCGTACAGCAGCCGGTTTTTGAGAGATACGCCTGGCTTTCCGTCGAGAATTTTCATGCCTGCGCGCTCGGCGACACCCATGAAGTATTGGAACATCCTTCTCTTCACCCAGCCGGCGTCTTCGATGCGGATCATGACCTGCGTCAGGATGTTCTCGTAGATGCGCGGCGGCGCAAAAAAATAGCTCGGCCCGATCTCGCGCAGATCGTTCATCACGGTGCCGGGAGACTCGGGACAATTCAGGCAGAAGCCCGCGACATGGACCTGGGCGTAGGAATAGAGAAAATCGCCCACCCAGGCCATGGGCAGGTAGCACAGTAGATCGTCGCCCTCGGCGATGCCGTCGAAGGCCACGAGCACTCGTGCCGTGTGGATCATCGCCGCGTGCGTCTGCGAAACGCCCTTGGGGTTGCCGGTGGTCCCCGAGGTGTACAGGATCACCGCGACGTCGGAAGACCGGCCCTTTTCGATTTCCTCGCCGAAAAATTCCGGGTTTCGCGCCGAAAACTCACGGCCGATCGCCTGCAGGCTGTCGATGCTCGTCAGCTGGGCTTGAGCGTAATGGCGCAAGCCGCGCGGATCGTCGAAGTAAATCCGCTTGAAC
>DASPXL010000323.1:0-2277 GCA_035637375.1 Burkholderiales bacterium | reverse complement strand
TTTTTTCGGTCAGCGTGAGACGGTCGATGAATGCCGCGTCCTTGCCCGCGACGCGCGCCCCCTTCGCGTCATCGGCGTTCGCGGCGAGAAGCTTCTTCGCGTCGCGCCTCACCGCTTTGGCGGCGGCGACGAGCGCGCGGTTCTTGGTCGCGGTGTCGGCGCGGGCGAGCTCGCGCGAAGCGGCCCGCGCCCGGCGGCCGACCTCGAGCATGTAAGACTTGATGTCCAAAGGAGCGTTCATGAAAGGATTCTACCGCCCGGCGGGCGAGGCGGGCGTTCGATGAATTTCCGGGCCTCTCTCGAATAAGGGGTTGGCTCTCAGAGTTCGCGGAAGAACCTGTCGATTCTTGGCAGGTAGTAGTGGTCATAGTCGATCGAGAGTACGACTGTTTTTGCGTCCCCGACGATCTCTCCGCGAGGGACGAACCCGCGGACTCTCGAATCGGCGCTGTTGTCCCGGTTGTCGCCCAGCACCAGATAGTGGCCTTGCGGAACCTTGACCGGGCCGAATGAGCTGAATCGGCTCGCCCCCGCAGGTGCCAGCTCGATCCGGTGCGTCATGCCGCCGTACGATTCGATCGCGAATATCGCGTAGGCGGTGTATTCGACATTGGAATATTGCGCCTCGATGCCGTTGATCGTCAGGCGGTTGTTTCTCATCTCCACCACGTCCCCCGGCAGGCCGATGACGCGCTTCACAAGGCGTGTGTCGGCGGCCTTTGAATCGAAGACGACGATGTCCCCGCGTTTGGGATCGCCGAACTTGTAGATCGAGATGTGAGTGAGCGGAACCCTCAGGTCGTAGGCAAGCTTGTTCACGAATATCCGGTCGCCCTCGACAATCGTCGGCTTCATCGAACCCGTCGGGACGGTGTTCCAATCGGCCAGGGCGCTGCGGAAAATGATCATCAAAATGACAAACAGCGCAAAACCCCGGTATTCGCGCCACAGCTTGATAAGCACATTGTGCATAAGAACGTCTCCTGTCTTCGAGTCAATTAAAGGCGAACGATCGCTCAGGGGCGCGCCGCCTGCGGCGTGTCCTCCCCAATACCGATACTTCGACCATCGCTATTCGAGCTTCAGGTTCGTGCTCTTGACTAGGTTCTTCCACTTCTCGATGTCGGCGTGGAAGAATTTCTTGAAGTTCGCCTGACGGTCCTCGAAGAGCGAGGCGCCTGATTTCTGCAGCATCTCGCGCGTATCGGGCTGCTTGAGCACCGCTTCGACGTCGCGCGCGATGCGCGCGCCGAGCTCGGGCGATATCGACGCCGGCGCGAAGAAGCCTTGCCACAGCGTCGCCTCGTACTGCGGCAAGCCCTGCTCGGCGATCGTGGGAATGTCCGGCGCGCCGGCGTAGCGCTGCTTGCTCGTCACGCCCAGCGCCCGCGCCCGCCCAGATTTTGCGAGCGGCAGGCCGACCGGCATGCCGGCGAAGTAGTAGGAGACACGCCCTGGAATGACGTCCTGGACGGCCGGCGCTCCGCCCTTGTAGGGAATGTGGATCGCCTGGATGCCGGCCATCATGTTGAAGAGTTCCCCGCACAGGTGATCGGAGTTGCCGACTCCGGAGGAGGCGAAGGTCAGCTTGCCCGGCTCGGCCTTCGCGCGCGCAATCAGCTCCTGCACGTTCTTTGCCGGAAAGTCTGGGCCGACGATCAGGATGTGAGGCGTCGCCGCGACGGGCGCGAGCGGCGCGAGGTCCCGCTCGGCGCTGTAAGGGAGGTTCGGGAGCGCCGCGGCGCTGATGGCGAGGCCGTTCTGCGCGAACAGCAGCGTGTAGCCGTCGCCCTGCGCCTTGGCGACCGCGTCGGCGGCGAGATTGCCCGCTGCGCCACCGCGGTTTTCGACGATGACCGTCTGCTTCCAGTACGCGCCCAGCCGGTCGGCCATCACGCGCCCGACGATGTCAGTCGAGCTTCCGGCCGCGTACCCGACCAGCACGCGCACGGGTTTCGACGGATATTGCTGCGCGTGGGCAGCGAAAGCGGCGAAGCAAAGAGCGAACACCAAGCGCGACAGTCTCATAGTAAACCTCCGTTCATGTCATCCCCGTGAAAGCGGGGATCCAGTTATCGTCCACGATCCAGAGTCTCTGGATTCCCGCTTGCGCGGGGATGACGGCGCAACTCGTTCATCGATGCGAAAACATTTTCTTCCCGGCCGCCGGCATCTCGGCGGTGAGGATCTCGCCGTTGAGCGAATCGGTGATGTGGAGCGTCCTGCGCTTCGGGCCGCCGAAGGCGATGTTGGTCATAAGGCGGTGATGCCTGCCCG
>DASPXL010000322.1:0-2542 GCA_035637375.1 Burkholderiales bacterium | reverse complement strand
GCGAGTCTGGGACGCTTCACTTCCAGCGCGTACCAGCGGTAGACGAAGGTGCCGAGCGGAATGTCGCCCATGGTGAAGGATTTCCCGGCGACATGGTCGCGCCCCTCGAGGGACTGCTCGAGCACTTGGAACGCGTCTGCGAGCTTTTTCGCGCCTTCGTCGATCGCCTTGAGAGCGCGCTTCTCGGGCGGCGTTCGGATCAAGCCCCAGAAGACCGGCGTGATCGCGGGCGCGACGGTGCTCGTCGCCCAGTCCATCCAGCGGTCGGCATCGGCGCGCTGCCTGGGGTCGTCCGGCCAGAGCGTGCCCGCGCCGTGCTTCGCCGAAAGGTAGCGAACGATTGCGTTCGATTCCCACAGCACCAAGCCGTCGTCCTCGATCGTAGGCACCCGGCCGTTCGGGTTCATCTTGCGGTAGAAGAGCTCGTTGACCACGCCGAACTGCAGCCCGGCGTCGGTGCGCTCGTAGGGAACCTTCAGCTCTTCGAGCGCCCAGAGCACCTTCTGCACGTTGATCGAATTGATCCTGCCCCAGAGCTTCAGCATGACTCGTATTTTACCCGCGGTCCGCGGCGTGAGGTACGATAAGGCGGTCCGACTTCGAGCAAACCATTTCCCGCCGTGCGAGCCGCTGCCATTGCCTTCGTGATTCTCCTGGGCGGCTGCACGATGTTCGAGGAAATCCACCGAATCCAGGAGGTCGACAACTGGGCCAGGAACAACGAGCCCCTCGCCGAATCGGGAAAGCTGAAGTGGTCGGAGTTCTACGCCCAGTACCTCGAGCGAGTCTCCGCCACCCCGGTGATCAGCCAGGGCCCCGTCGTGGAACGGCTGGGAATCATGATCACCGCGTCGCTCTTCTACGAGCAGGGGCGCCTGGACAAGGCGGCGTTCGATTCCGTCCAGCGCATCGTGCGCACTTATCAGACGATCGACGACCCCACGGCCAACATGCTCGCGCGCGACGCCCTGGTCCGCGCACTGGAGCAAAGGGCGGCAGACCCCTCGTCGGGCGTCACGCCTCGATAGGCCGCGATCAGAATCCGACCGGAAGACTGTCGCGCCGCGCGTCGGAGGCGCAGAGATAGCCGTCCTCGAGCCGGTGCGCGATCTGCGCGCAGCCGAAGGCGTTGTAGTCCTCGGGCAGTTTCATGACGCGGTGGCCGCGACGGGCGAGTTCTTCGATCGTCGCGCCGGGCCATTCGTCCTCGAAAGTGATTTCCAAACCCTTCACGACGCGGAAGCGGGGCCCGTCGATCGCGCCCTGCGGCCCTTGCCCGTAGTCGGCCATGCGCACCATCATCTGCGTGTGGCCCTGCGGCTGCATGCTGCCGCCCATCAAGCCGAAGCTCATGACGGGCGCGCCGTTCCGCGTGACGAACCCCGGGATGATCGTGTGGAAAGGACGCTTCTTGGGAGCCACCTGGTTGGGATGGCCGGGCGTGAGAACAAAACCCGAGCCGCGGTTCTGCAGGCTCACCCCGGTGCCGGGCACGACCACGCCGGAGCCGAAGCCCATGAAGTTCGACTGGATCATCGACACCATCATGCCGCTCGCGTCCGCAGCCGTCAGATAGACCGTGCCGCCTTTAGGCGGCGAGCCGTGGCCGAAATCCTGGGCGCGCTTCATGTCGATAAGCTTCGAGCGCACCTTGAGGTAGTCTGGGTCAAGCAGCTGCTCCGGCGTCACCTGCATCGCCTTGGAGTCGCCGACGAATCGGTAGGCGTCGGCAAAGGCGAGCTTCACCGCTTCGATCTGCAGGTGTGCGCTGTCGGCCGAATCGACCGGATGGTCGGCGACATCGAAATTCGAGAGGATGCCGAGCGCCATCAGGCACACGATCCCCTGGCCGTTCGGCGGGATCTCGTGCACGGTGAGCTCGCGGTAATCCTGGCTGATCGTGCCGACCCAGTCGTTCGTGTGCGCGGCGAGGTCGGCGCGCGTCATCGCCCCGCCGTTCGCTATTGCGTGCGCCGCGATTTTTTCGGCGATCTCGCCGCGGTAGAACGCCTCGCCCTTGGTCGCAGCGATTTTCTCCAGCGTCTTCGCCTGGTCGGGGAAACGGAAGATCTCGCCCGCGCGCGGCGCGCGGCCTCCCGGCAGGAACGCCTCGGCGAAGCCGGGCTGGCCGCGCAGTTCCGGCACCTGCGGGCCCCAGCGCTCGGCGACGAAGGGCGAGACCGGGAAGCCGTCGGCCGCGTACCCGATCGCCGGCTCGAAGAGCTTTGCGACGGGGAGCTTGCCGAAGCGCTTGGAGAGCTCCGCCCACGCCGAGACGCAGCCCGGGACCGATACGCTGTTCCAGCCGCGCACCGGCACCCCTTTCTGACCCTTGAAGTAATCCGGCGTCCACGCGGCGGGCGAGCGGCCCGAAGCGTTGAAGCCATGGAGTTCCTTACCATCCCAGATGATGGCGAAAGCATCGCTGCCGATGCCGTTCGAGATCGGCTCGACCACGGTGAGCGTGATCGCGGCCGCAAGCGCCGCATCGACCGCGTTGCCGCCGGCGAGCAGCATCCGCAGGCCCGCCTGCGCCGCGAGC
>DASPXL010000321.1:0-3680 GCA_035637375.1 Burkholderiales bacterium | reverse complement strand
TGGCTCCTGCTGTGCGGGCTGATGCTGACGCTTTTCCTCGGCTTCTGCAAACGGCGCGCCGAGCTGCTCGCGGCGACCGGCGCCGGGAATTCGGGCGGCGCGACCGGGCGCGCCGCGCTGGAGGGCTACAGCAGGACGCTCCTGGACCGCATGATCGCGGTGAGCGTCGCCGGCGCCGCAATCGGCTACGCGCTGTACACGG
Organism: Burkholderiales bacterium; assembly: GCA_035637375.1. Classification (GTDB taxonomy): domain Bacteria; phylum Pseudomonadota; class Gammaproteobacteria; order Burkholderiales; family SG8-39; genus VBDM01. The sequence continues at coordinate 3,478 of DASPXL010000321.1, read as the reverse complement.
TGGATCCGGACACGATCATGCTGCACGGCACCGACCGGCTGATCCTCACCCTTCCTTTCGTGCTTTACGGCCTGTTCCGATACCTGCAAGTCGTGTATTCGAGGGGGGGCGGCGCAGATCCGGCCTGGGAGATGCTGCACGATCCGCACCTGATCGCCGCGACCGCAGGCTGGCTGGGGGCGACCGGCTGGCTGCTTTCGGGCTGACGCCGACTCGGAGTCGGCGTCTCGCAGGATTTGTGATCGCTGCGGCGTTTGGGCATAATTCCGCCCTTCGTTGACGCGAGGGCGAACGGCGGGCCTGCTCGCGCGACGGTTCACCGATGCGAGTCCGACGATGACAGAAACCGCGGAAAAAGCCCGGCTTGCGCAATGGGAGCCGCTGGGCGACGCGACCGAGTTCGCCGGCAGGATTCACGGCCTGATCACGTTCTCGCCGCTGTTCGAGAACTTCAATCTGGCCGAAATACGGGAACTGAGCCGATTCATGCGGATCTACCGCGCCGAGCCGGGCGCGGAGATCATCCGCGAAGGCGAACCGGGCGATTTCATGGTCCTGCTGATCGAAGGCAGGATCGAAGTGTTCAAGCAGGACCGGTGGAACGCCCCGCGGCTCATCGCGCTGATCGGTGCGGGGCAGTCGTTCGGCGAAATGTCGATGATCGACGGCGAGCCGCGCTTTGCGAGCTGCATTGCCGCCGAATCCTGCCTGCTCGCGGTGCTGTCGCGGGAGAGCCTCGCACGCATCATTCTGGAGCAGCCGACCCTCGGTGCCAAAGTCCTCATGGAGCTGGTGCTGATGCTGTCGCAGCGGCTGAGGCAGACCAGCACCAAGCTGGTCGCTTTCATGGACCGGGAAAGAAGTTAAACGGGTAGCATACCGGCTACCTGTGGCAAAATACGCAGCCGGAGTCGTGGAGGGGTGAAATGAAAATAACCAACGGCAAGGATTTCTGGGCCGGACTGATGTTCATCGCGTTCGGGCTGGGCTTCATGTTCGTGGCCCAGAACTACGCAATGGGGAACGCGGTGCGCATGGGGCCCGCGTATTTTCCGACGGTGCTCGGGGGCATGCTCGCGGTGCTCGGCGCGGCCGTCTTTCTCCGGGCGTTCGTGTCGAAGATCGAGCATCCGCTGCGCGTGTTTCCATTCCGGGGCTGGTACCTCCTCGTCGGAGTGGGGCTGGGCGTGGTCGCGTTTTACACGCAAGCCTCGCGCGAGGCGAGCATCACGTGGCAGATCGGCCACATGCTCCTGGCCGGCCTTGCCGTCGGGCTGATGTTCGCCGCGTTCGGCGAACGATCGCTGTGGGTGATCCTGTTTTCCGTGGTCATTTTCGGATACATGCTGAAGCCGCTCGGGCTGGTGCTCGCCACGGGATTGCTCGTTTTCGTAAGCGCCTGGGGCGGACATGAATTCAGGGTGAAGGAAGTGACGATCCTCTCGGTCGCGCTGGCGGTGTTCTCGGTCTTCGCGTTCATCCGCGGCCTCGGGCTGCCGATGAACATTTGGCCCAGTATCTGGGAGTAGCGGCATGGAATCTCTCTTCTCGAATCTGGCCCTGGGTTTCGGCGTCGCGCTTTCTTTCCAGAATTTGTTCTACTGCCTGATGGGGGTGATGCTGGGCACGCTCATCGGGGTGCTGCCCGGCATCGGACCTGTCGCAACGATCGCCATGTTGCTGCCGGTCACTTTTACGCTCAACCCCACCTCCGCGCTGATCATGCTCGCCGGCATCTACTACGGCGCGCAGTACGGCGGCTCGACCACCGCGATCCTCGTCAACATTCCCGGCGAGTCGTCTTCGGTCGTCACCTGCCTGGACGGCTACCAGATGGCGCGCCAGGGCCGGGCGGGACCGGCGCTCGGCATCGCTGCGATCGGATCGTTCTTCGCCGGCTGCGTCGCGACGGTGATCATTGCGCTGTTCGCCCCGCCGCTCGCGGAAGTCGCGCTGAAGTTCGGCCCGGCGGAGTACTTTTCGCTGATGGTGCTCGGCCTGATCGCCGCGACGGTGCTTGCGCACGGCTCGCTTATCAAGGCGATCGCGATGGTGATCCTCGGTCTGCTGCTGGGTCTGGTCGGGACGGACGTCAACTCGGGGGTCGCGCGCTTCAGCTTCGGCGTGTCGGAGCTGTCCGACGGCATCGGATTCGTCTCGGTGGCGATGGGCGTGTTCGGCTTCGCGGAGATCATCGCCAACCTCGAGCAGAAGGAGCATCGCGAGATCTTCACCAAGAAGGTGAGCAACCTGCTGCCCAGCTTGCAGGACTTCAAGGATTCCTGGGCGTCGATCCTGCGCGGCACCGCGCTCGGCTCGTTCCTCGGCATTTTGCCCGGCGGAGGGGCGCTGCTTGCTTCCTTCGCCGCCTACACGCTGGAGAAAAAAGTCTCGAAGAATTCGGCCAATTTCGGCAAGGGCGCGATCCAGGGCGTGGCGGCGCCGGAATCGGCGAACAACGCCGGCGCCCAGACCTCCTTTATCCCTTTGCTCACTCTCGGCATTCCCTCCAACCCGGTCATGGCGCTGATGATCGGAGCGATGATGATCCAGGGTATCGCCCCCGGACCGCAGGTGATGACCGAGCGGCCGCAGCTCTTCTGGGGAATGATCGCTTCGATGTGGATCGGCAACCTCATGCTGGTGGTCCTCAATCTGCCGATGATCGGCATGTGGATCAAGCTGCTCATGGTGCCGTACCGGATACTCTATCCGTCGATACTGGTCTTCTGCTGCATCGGCGTCTACAGCATCTCGAACAGCCCGTTCGATGTCATGCAGACCGCGGCGTTCGGCGTGGTGGGTTACGTCTTCGTCAAGCTCGAATGCGAGCCGGCGCCGCTCATACTGGGCTTTATCCTCGGGCCGCTCATGGAAGAGAACCTGCGCCGGGCGATGCTGCTCTCGCGCGGGGACCCGACGGTGTTCTTCCAGCGCCCGATCAGCCTCACCATGCTTTTGATCGCGGCCTTCCTGCTCGCGGTCGTCCTGGCGCCGACCGTGCGCAAGAAGCGCGAGGAAGCGTTCGTCGAGGCGTGAGCTAGCGGTTCTTGCCCTGCTGCCACAGCACGTCGCCGCGGCCGCCTTCGCGGTTGAGGACACGGCCGAGAACGAAAAGCAGATCGGACAGGCGGTTCAGGTAGATGCGCGCGGCGTCGCCGACTTTCTCCGCGTGCGACAGGGCGACGAGCGAGCGCTCGGCGCGCCGGCACACCGCGCGCGCGAGGTGCGCGAGGCCCGCGGCGCGCGTCCCGCCTGGCAGGATAAATTCCTTCAGGTGCGGCAGCGCGGCATTGAATTCGTCGAGGAGCGTCTCAAGCCGCTTAGCCTGGCCGTCGGTCATGGTCGCGCGGCCCGGGATCGAGACGTCGCCGCCCAGATCGAACAGGTCGTGCTGGATGCTCTCGAGAATCCCGTGGATTTTTTCCGGCATCGGCTCGGCGGCGAGCACGCCGATCGCTGAATTGAGCTCGTCGAT
>DASPXL010000320.1:0-1845 GCA_035637375.1 Burkholderiales bacterium | reverse complement strand
AAGTCGCAGTCTCCGGCTAGGGGTCAAGCGCGCGCGGCCGTCGCGCCCAGTCGGGCGAGGAACGCGTGGATCTGCGCGACCGCCGCCGCCCCCTCGCCGATGGCGCCGCCCACGCGCTTGACCGATCCGGCGCGCACGTCTCCGATCGCGAAAACGCCGGGCACGCTGGTTTCCAGCGGCTGCCCGGAGCCGTTGCCGGTCTTCACGAATCCTTTGTCGTCGACCGCGACGCCGCAGTCCTTCAGCCATTCGGTGCTGGGGTCCGCGCCCAGGAACAGGAACACGTGGCGAATCGGCCGGGCTTCCTCGTGTTTCGTGTCGCGCTGCCGCCAGGTCACGGATTCGAGTCCGGACTGGCTCGGACCGGTCAGGCAGGTGATTTCGGTGCGCGTGCGCAGCTCGATGTTGGCGATGCCGGCGATGCGCTCGATCAGGTATTTCGACATGCTCGCCGCAAGGCCGGCGCCGCGCACCAGCATCCAGACCTTCGAGGCATGCGCGGCGAGGAACACGGCGGCCTGCCCCGCGGAATTGCCGCCGCCCACGAGCACCACTTCCTGACCGGCGCACATCTTCGCTTCGATCGGCGACGCCCAGTACCAGACGCCCCGCCCTTCCATGGCCTTCAAATTGGCGCAGTCCGGACGGCGATAGCGCGCGCCCGTGGCGATGACGACCGCACGGCTTTGCACAGCGCGGCCGCCGGCGAGCTGCAGCGCGAACGGACCGCCGTCGGCCGCTCGCTCGCAATCGAGGCGGACGACCTCCGCCGGGATCAGCATGCCGGCGCCGAATTTCTGCGCCTGGGTATAGGCGCGCCCCGCCAAGGCCTGGCCCGAGATGCCGGTCGGAAAACCCAGATAGTTCTCGATCCGCGCGCTCGCTCCCGCCTGGCCGCCGAACGAGCGCGCGTCGATCACGAGCACCGACAGACCCTCCGAGGCGGCGTAGACGGCGGTGGCCAATCCCGCGGGGCCGGCGCCCGCGACGGCGACGTCGTACACGCGATCCGAGCCGGAGGCATCGAGCATGCCGATGCACTTGGCGAGCGCGCTTTCCGTGGGATTGCGCAGCACCGATCCGTCGGGGCAGACCGCGAGCGGCAGGTCCTCGGCCCTTGGCGCATAGCGCTCGATGAACGCCCGCGCGTCCGGGTCGCCGGCGGGATCGAGCAGCAGGTGCGGAATGCCGTTGCGGCTCAGGAAATTGCGCAGCCTGGCGACGTCGCCGGACGAGGCCGCGCCGACCAGCACCGGCCCGCCGGTGCCGGTCTCGATCAGCGCCACGCGCCGCAGGATCAGCGCGCGCATGATCTTCTCGCCGAGAGCGGCTTCCGCGATCAGCAAGGCGTGCAGCTGCTCCGGGTCGATCAGCAGCGCCTCGACGTCGCCGACTGCAACCGCGTCGACGAGCGAGCGCCGGCCGGAAAGCTGGCCCAGCTCCCCCGAGAAGGCGCCGGCGACATGATCGACCACCGGAAAATCGTGCCCGTGTCCGTCGCGGCCGGTCACGCGGATCGTTCCCGAGAGCACGGCGAGCAGGCCGGGGGTCGGCTTGCCGGTTTCGTATACCCGCTCGCCGGCCGCATAGCGGCACGGCGTGCCGAAGCGGCGCATGCGCGCGACCTCGTCGGGCGCGAGCACCGGGAAAGTCTGCGCGCGGCGCGCCTCGAGCGTCGGCGACGCCGGCGCAGCCGCCGCGGCACGGGCCGTCACTTCAGCTCCATCGCCACCTCATCGACGTAGCACCAGCTCCAGCTTTCCCCCGGCTCGAGCGAGGTGATGATCGGATGCTTCGTCGCGTGATAGTGCTGGGTGGCGTGCTTGTTCTTGGAATCGTCGCAGC
>DASPXL010000319.1:0-2532 GCA_035637375.1 Burkholderiales bacterium | reverse complement strand
GCTTTACTCCCGCGTCCCTCTCCTGCGTCAAGCCCTGGCGTGGGTCGGACACATCCAGACGCGCAACCGCGGCACGGTCGGTGGGAGCCTCGCGCACGCCGACCCGTCGGCCGAGCTGCCGCTCGCGGCACAGGTGCTGGGCGCGAAACTGGTCCTGCGCTCGTCGAAAGGCGCGCGCACCCTCGAGGCGGAGAAATTCTTCGCCGGCCCGATGGCGACCGCGGTGCGGCCCGACGAGTGCCTGGAGGAAATCCACTGGCCCGTGTGGAGCGAAAAGCGCACCGGCTCCGCCTTCACCGAGATCGCCATCCGCCACGGCGATTTTGCGATGGTCGCCGCGGCCGCGCAGCTCGCGCTCGACGCGGACGGCCGCTGCACGCGCGCGGCCTTCGGGCTGGGCGGCGTCGGCGGAGTGCCTCTCGCGTTTCCGAAGATCGCGGCACGGCTCGCGGGTACGAAGCTCGACGACAAGGCGATCGAGGACGCGGCGAACGAGGCGGCGAAGGCGACCGAGCCGGGAAGCGACCTGCACGCGACGAAAGAGTACCGCCGCCACCTTGCGCGCGTGCTCGCCGGGCGCGCGCTGCGCGAGGCGCGCGATCGCGCACTGGCCGTCCGATGAGCGATACCCTACACGCCGTCGCGATCGAAGTGAACGGCAAGCGCCGCGAGGCGCGTGTCCCGGCGCGCCTCTCGCTCGTCGACTGGCTGAGGGAGGAGCTGCGCCTTACCGGTACGCACGTCGGCTGCGAGCACGGCGTCTGCGGCGCGTGCTCGGTGATGCTCGACGGCGAGCCGGTGCGCTCCTGCCTCATGTACGCGGTGCAGGCGAGCGGCCACCGCGTCACCACGGTCGAGGGGCTCGCGAAGCCCGACGGCTCGATGAGCGTGCTGCAGGACAGCTTCTGCGAGACGCACGGCCTGCAGTGCGGCTACTGCACTCCGGGAATGCTGATCGCCGCGCAGGCGCTGCTCGATGCGAATCCCGATCCGACGGAAGGCGAGATCCGCGACGCGATCGGCGGAAACCTCTGCCGCTGCACCGGCTACCAGCAGATCGTCGAGGCGGTGCAGCTGGCCGCCGAACGCATGAGAGTGAAATGAGCATCGCCGAAAAAAGTCCTTACGGCTATCGCTACATCGGCGCGAAGCGAAGGACGAAAGAAGACCCCCGCTTCGTCACCGGCCGCGGGCGCTATGTCGCCGACGTCGCGCTCCCCGGGATGAAGCACGTCGCGCTGGTCGCCTCGCCCCACGCAGCCGCGCGCATCGTGTCGATCAAGAGCGATGCGGCGCTTGCCATGCCGGGCGTGCTGTACGTGCTCACCGGCGACGAATTCTGCGCCGACACCGATTCGCTTGCGATCGGCGTCGACGCGCCGAAAGTGACGCGCTGGGCGCTCGCGCGGGGCGTGGTGCGCTACGCCGGCGAATGGGTCGCGGCGGTCGTGGCGGACTCGCGCGCGCTCGCCGAGGACGCGGCGGAGCTCGTCGAGGTCGAGTACGAGGCGCTTCCGCACGTGATCGATCCCGAGGCGGCGCTCAAAGCCGATGCGCCGCTGGTGCACCCGGCGCACGGCTCGAACGTGCTCTACCGCCGCAAGTTCGTCTGGGGACCGGTCGAGGAGGCGTTCGCGAAAGCCGAGCACAGGATCGCCTTCCGCGCGGTCTGGGGCCGCAGCGCCACCGTGCCGATCGAGACCTTCGGCGTCGCCGCGCAGTGGGACGCAGGGACCGGAATCCTCGACGTCTGGGCCTCGATCCAGATGCCCAAGTTCGCCGACCAGACGGCGCGCGCGCTGCGCCTGCCCGGCAACGCCGTGCGCGTGCATTACGACGTCGACGTCGGCGGCAGCTACGGCGTGAAGCGCGGCATCAAGCACACCGTGCTGGTCGGCTATCTCGCGAAGAAACTCGGCGTGCCGGTGCGCCTGATCGAGGATCGCCTCGAGAACCTGCGCGGCGGCGACATGCAGGGACCCGACCGCTCCTTCGACATGCAGGCAGCGTTCGACCGCGACGGCACGATCCGGGCTTTCAGGATCCGCGCGGTGGACGACGTCGGCGCCTACGCGGGACGCTCGCCCTTCCAGCTCGGGAAACCGGTGACCGCGATCTGCGGGCCGTACGCGATCGACGCGATCGAGTACGAGCCGATCTCGCTGATGACGAACAAGACCCCCCAGGAGGCGGTGCGCGGCTTCGGCCAGTCGCCGACCAATTTCGCGATCGAGCGCGCGATCGACCGCGTCGCGCGCCACCTCGGCATGGACAGGATCGAATTGCGAAAGAGGAATTTCGTCCGCAAGGACCAGTTCCCGTATACGATCCCGAGCGGCTCGACCTACGACTCGGGCGACTACCACGCGGTGCTCGACCGCGCGCTAGCCGCGATCGACTACCCTTCGCTCGTGCGGGCGCGCGACGAGGCGCGGCGCTCGGGGCGCCTCGCCGGGATCGGCATCTCGACCTGCCTGGAGCCCAGCGGCGGCAATTCGGCCTTCGAAGTGCTGATGAATCCGAAGAACGAGA
>DASPXL010000318.1:0-5814 GCA_035637375.1 Burkholderiales bacterium | reverse complement strand
CGAGCCGTTTTTCACCCTGGCGCGCTCGATCGTCGGCCAGCAGATTTCGGTCAAGGCTGCCGCGAGCATCTGGGCACGTGTCGTCGCGCTCGCGCCGCGAATGCTCCCCGGACAGGTCGTCGATGCAGGCCACGCGAGGCTCATCGCTTGCGGCCTTTCCAGGCGCAAGGCCGAGTATCTCGCCGGGCTCGCCCGCCACTTCGTTGACGCGAGCCTGCACGTCGAGGCCTGGGCCGAGATGGAGGACGAGGCGGTGATCGCGGAGCTCGTCCAGGTTCGAGGCATCGGTCGCTGGACTGCGGAGATGTTCCTGATGTTTTGCCTGTTGCGCCCCAATGTGTTGCCGCTGGACGATCTGGGGCTGCAGCGCGCCATCTGCCTGAACTATTTTCGGGGCCGGTCCGTGTCGCATCGGACGATGCGCAAGATCGCCTCCGTCTGGGACCCCTGGCGCTCGGTCGCAACCTGGTATCTTTGGCGCAGCCTCGATCCGGTTCCTGTCGAGTACTGAGCCGGGCCGCGGGCGGCCCCGAGGGCGCGCCGGACGATTCGGGTAAAATAGCCCGTTTTCCCGGGCTTTTCTCCCTATGAAAACGGCGTTCCTCGATTTCGAGCAGCCGATCGCCGAGCTCGAGGCGAAAATCGAAGAGCTGCGCTACGCGCAGGACGACTCGGCGGTCGACATCTCCGAGGAAATCCAGCGCCTGCAGAAAAAGAGCGCGGCGCTCACCAAGGAAATCTACGCAAAGCTCACGCCTTGGCAGGTGGCTCTGGTGGCGCGCCATCCGCAGCGGCCGTACACGCTCGACTACGTCCCGGCGCTGTTTGCCGATTTCGATGAGCTGCACGGCGACCGGGCCTTTGCCGACGACCCCTCCATCGTCGGGGGCCTTGCCCGTTTCAGCGGCCAGTCGGTGATGGTGATCGGCCACCAGAAGGGGCGCGACACCAAGGAGAAGATCCTCCGAAACTTCGGCATGCCCCGCCCCGAAGGCTATCGCAAGGCGATGCGGCTTATGCGGCTTGCCGAGAAATTCGGCATTCCGGTCCTGAGCTTTGTCGACACGCCCGGCGCGTATCCGGGGATCGGCGCGGAAGAGCGCGGCCAGTCGGAGGCGATCGGCCGCAGCCTGTACGTGATGGCCGAGCTCAAGGTGCCGATCGTATGCACCGTCATCGGCGAGGGCGGCTCGGGCGGCGCGCTCGCCATCGCCGTGGGCGACGTGGTCATGATGCTGCAATACGCGACCTATTCGGTGATCTCCCCCGAGGGCTGCGCGTCGATCCTGTGGAAAAGCGCCGACAAGGCGCCGGAGGCCGCGGAGACCCTCGGCATCACCGCCAGCCGGCTGAAGACTCTCGGGCTGGTCGACAGGATCATCGCCGAGCCCCTCGGCGGCGCGCATCGCGATCCGGCGGCCATGGCTCAGGGCCTGAAGAAGGCTCTCACCGACGCGCTGCGCGCGGTCGCGGACAAGAGCCCGCAGGAACTCGTCGAGGAGCGTTTCGAGCGCCTGATGGGCTATGGAAAGTTCAAGGAACTCGAGCTCAAGTGAGCTGCCGGAGCGCGTGGCGGCGGCGCTTTCGCCCGCGGTTCCTCCGGGGGCGCACCTCGCGCTGGGTCTGTCGGGCGGCATAGATTCGGTAGCGCTACTGTCGATTCTGCTGGAACTCGCGCCGGCGCTGCGGTTTTCGCTTCGCGCCGTTCACGTCAATCACGGCATCAGCCCGAACGCCGGCCGCTGGGCCGAGTTTTGCTCCGGTCTGTGCGGCAAGTCACAGGTTCCGCTGCAGCTGGAAACCGTGGACCTGAGCCCCTATCGCAGTCTCGGCCTGGAGGGCGCTGCGCGGCAGGCCCGCCACGAGGTGTTCGCGCGCCTGGAGGCCGATTTCGTCGTTCTCGCGCAGCATCGCGATGACCAGGCCGAAACCCTGCTGCTGCGGCTGCTGCGCGGCGCCGGCTTGCGCGGCCTTGCCGCGATGTCTCCCTCGAGGTCGCTTCCCGGGTCGCGCGCGCGGCTGCTGCGGCCGCTGCTCGAGGTCTCGCGCGCGGAGATCGAGGCCTACGCCCGCTTGCGGGGCCTCGATTGGATCGAGGATGAGAGCAACGCCGACACCGCCCGCCGGCGGAATTTTCTCCGACGCGAGGCGATCCCGCTTCTCGAGCGGCAATTTCCCGCGGCGAGCGCTACCATCGCGCGCGCAGCGGTCCACTTGGCGGAGGCGCGGGAGCTGCTCGAAGAGATGGCGAGGGCCGACCTGGAGCGCTGCGGCGACGGCGCCGCCGTGGAAATCCAGTCTCTGCGTCGGCTGGGCGAGGCTCGTGCCAAGAATCTCCTGCGCCATTGGTGCGAAGCGCGGGGTATCCAAGCTCTCGCCGCGGCGCGGATCAACGAGCTCATGCGCCAGCTGCGCGAGTCCCGGGCAGACGCCCGCGTCGGCCTGTCGGTGCCCGGCTGGAATTTTCTTCGCCACCGGGACAAGCTGTACCTCGAGCCTGCAGGAGAAAATGTCGGACCGGATTTCCGCGAGAGCTGGAGCGGCGAAAACGCGCTGCCGCTGCTCGCGCTCGGAGGAGTGCTGAAGTTCAAACCGGAAGAAGGGCGGGGGCTGAGCCTGGCGAAGCTGCGTCAGGCGCCGGTCACCGTGCGCGTGCGGCGGGGCGGAGAGCGATTGCGGCCGGATTCGCGCAGGCCGCGGCGCACGCTGAAGAATCTGTTTCAGGAGCGCGGCATTCCGCCGTGGCGCCGCGACCGCCTGCCCCTCGTTTACTGCGGCGAGGAGCTCGTTTCGGTGCCGGGCATCGGGGAGGCGTGCGAATTCCGGGCGGCGCCGGCGGAGGCGGGCCTCATCGTGACATGGGAGCCGTTCGGGTAGCAGCCGGGACGGCGACGCGCGTGGTCTGTGCCGCAAGGCGGGGAAAGACAGCGCGGATCAGAGTGCCGCGGCCGCCCGCCGGCGCGGCGAGATCGACTCTCCCGTTGTGCTGCTTCGCGATCTCCGCGACGATGGACAATCCGAGTCCGCAACCTTCGCCTCCCGTGGCAGCCACCCGGTAAAAGCGCTCGAAAACCTTTTCGCGCTCGGTCTCAGGTATCCCCGGCCCGTTGTCTTCGACTTCGAGCACGGATTCGCGGTCGCGCCCCTGTGTGCGAACCGTGACGCTGCCGCCCGCCTGCGTATAGGCGAGGGCGTTATCGAGCAGATTTGCGACCAGCTCGCGCAACAGAAGCGGCTCACCGAGGGTCCACGCATCCTCGAGCTCGAAGCCGAGGTCGATATCCTTGCTCAGAGCGTGCTGCACCCATTCGCGCACGTCGCGGCCGATGAGTTCATGGAGGTTTACGGGCTGCCCGCCCGCCGTTTCTCCGGGCTCCGCCCGCGCCAGGGTGAGCAGTTGATTGACGAGATGGCTGGTGCGCCCGGTTTCCCCGGCGATCATGTCCAGGAGCGACTTCAGCTCCACGGTCGAAGGCTGGCGGCGCGCGAGCTCCGCGTGAGTCTTCAGTCCCGCAAGCGGCGTGCGCAGCTGGTGCGCGGCGTTGGCGATGAAGCGCTGCTGCGATTCGATCGCCGCGTTCAGACGCGAGAGCAAGCTGTTGACTGCGCCGACAAGAGGCTGGACCTCCTGCGGCTGGTTCTCCCGAATCGCGCGCAGATCGCGCGGCGAGCGCGCTGCGATCTCTTCGCGCAGCCGATCGAGGGGCTTGAGCCCCTGGCCGATGCCGAACCAGAACAGCGCCACCGCCGCAACGGCGATCAGCAGCTGGGGCGCGGAAGAGGCTATCAGCAGCTCCAGCACGAGCTTGTCGCGCTTCACCAGCGTCTCGGCAACGTGGACGATCGCGGTGCCGTTGCCGACCGTAACGGCACGGGCGGCGACGCGCACCCGCTCGCCGTCGAAGTTGGCGTCGTAGAAGACATGCTCTTCGGGCGCCAAGCGCTCCGGCGGCGCCGGCAACCGCGGTGTTCCGGCTATCAGCTCGCCGCCGGGCCCGAGCACCTTGTAGTAGACGCGGTCTTCGGTATCGATGCGCAGGGCCTCGATCGCAATCGAGGGAAGGTCGAGTTCGAGCCGGCCATCCATGGGGCGGATGTGGCTGGCAATCGCCAGCACCGGGTCGAGAAGCGCGCTGTCGTAGGCCTTGGTGGCCGCGTTGAAGGCGATGCGGTACGAAACGAAGCTTCCCGCCGCAACCAGCAACAGCAGCGGACCGACCAGCCAGTAGGTGAGGCGCTGTCGCAGGCTAGCGTTCATCCGGGTCTTCGACCATGTAACCGAAGCCTCGCACCGTGCGAATCCTGATTCCGGCGTCCTGGAGCTTGGAGCGCAGCCGCGAGATGTACACCTCGATGGCGTTGTGGGTGAGCGAGTCGTCCCAGCTGCACATCGCCTGAAGCATGTGCTCCTTGCTGACCACCTGCCCGACCCGCATGAGCAGGTATTCGAGCGCCGCCCACTCGCGCGGGGTGAGCTCGAGCGGATCCGACCCGATGCTCGCGCGCCGCCCGACGGTGTCGACGGTGAGGCGGCCGAAGTGCAGCTTGGGGCTCTTGACCGCCTGGCTGCGGCGCATGAGCGCCCGCGCGCGCGCTTCCAGCTCCGGCAGCGAGAACGGCTTGGTGACGTAGTCGTCGGCGCCGAGATCGAGGCCCCGCACGCGGTCCGCCTCGGCGTCGTGGGCGGTAAGAATCAGGATGCTCCCCGCGTGGCTTCCGCGGCGCAGCTGGCGCAACACGTCGAATCCGTCGATGCCCGGAAGGCCGAGGTCGAGCACGACCAGGTCGTAGTGCTCCTCCGCGCAAGCCCGCAAGGCCAGCTCCCCCGTCTCAGCATGGTCCACGGCGTAGCCCGACTGTCGCAGCGTTCGTATCAGCCCATCGGCCAGCGCCTTGTCGTCCTCGACGATCAGAACTCGCATGACAAGTTGTCGAACCGGGTCGAGCTTCAGCATAGCACGCGGAGGGACCCCGGATTCTTGAGAGGAGTGCGCGAACTTCACGGGGAAAAAGGAGCGTGGGAGCGCGATGCACCCCCACGCCACAGAGGAGGAAAGAGACTACGGCCTGCACTCTACGCGGCCGGCCTTGCAAAAACCTGATGGCAAACTGACAAGAGCCTGACGCCGTCCTTGGCTTTCCGGCAGCTTGGGAGCGGCGATCTGGGACTGATCGCGAACGGCAAGCTCGATTCCCGGCGAGGCGCGACACTCCGGCAAAAGCCTGATAAAATAAAAAGTTAGGCGTGTTTCTTGCCCTGCTTTCCGAATGCAAGCTGGAGATCCTGCATGGCGGTAGAGAGAACCCTGTCCATCGTCAAGCCAGACGCCGTGGCGAAGAACGCCATCGGACAGATCACCTCGCGCTTCGAGCGAGCCGGCCTGAAGATCGTCGCGGCGCGTATGCTGTACCTGTCGGAAAAGGAAGCCGAGGGCTTCTACTCGGTGCACCGCGAGCGCCCTTTTTTCCGCGATCTGGTTAAATTCATGGTTTCCGGCCCGATCATGGTGCAGGTGCTCGAGGGCGAAGACGCCATTTCCAGGAACCGCGAGCTGATGGGCGCGACCGATCCGAAAAAGGCCAGGAAGGGCACCATTCGCGCCGATTTCGCGGACAGCATAGACGCCAACGCCGTGCACGGCTCCGACGGGCCCGAAACCGCGCGCAGCGAGATCGCATACTTTTTCCCCGTCTCCGAGATCTATTCGCGCTAGGATGACTGTCAACCTCCTCGATCTGGATGGCGAGCAGCTCGCCGGGTTCGTCGCCGGCCTGGGCGAGAAGCCGTTCCGCGCGCGCCAGCTCAAGCGCTGG
>DASPXL010000317.1:0-9951 GCA_035637375.1 Burkholderiales bacterium | reverse complement strand
GGCGGTCGCGCCGCGCATCGACGCCGGCTTCGGCATGCTGGTGGCCGCGGGCCTCCTCGTCGGCATCGGCACGAGCTACGGCTCGGGCTGCACCAGCGGGCACGGCGTGTGCGGCCTGTCGCGCCTGTCGCCCCGCTCCCTGGCGGCGACGGCGGCATTCATGCTCGCCGGCATCGCCACCGTATTCGTCGTGAGACACCTCGTATGAACCTCCTGTCGGTTTTTGCAGCGGGCCTCGTCTTCGGCGTCGGCCTGATCCTTTCGGGCATGACCGACCCCGGAAAGGTGATCGGCTTTCTCGATGTCGCGGGCGCGTGGGATCCCTCGCTCGCCTTCGTGATGGGCGGCGCGATCCTCGTCGGCTTCTTCGCTTTCCGGCTGGCGGGCCGGCGCGCGCACAGCTTCTTCGGCGGCGCCATGCATCTTCCGCGCAACCGCGACATCGACAACCGCCTGGTCGGCGGCAGCGCGCTCTTCGGCATCGGCTGGGGCCTTGCCGGCTTCTGCCCGGGCCCCGCGCTCGTCTCGTTCGGCTCGGGCCAGGAGAAGGCGGCGATCTTCGTCGCCGCGATGCTGGGCGGCATGCTCCTCTACGCCGCCGCCGAGCGCCTGATCCACGAGCCGCGCAGGCGCGCCCGGCACCACGCGTGAAACGCCGGCTGCCCGCCTGGCTGACCGGCTACCGGCGCGCCCTCCTGCCCGGTGATCTCACCGCGGGGCTGATCGTCACGGTGATGCTGATCCCGCAAAGCCTCGCCTACGCGATGCTCGCGGGGCTGCCGCCGCAGGTCGGCCTCTATGCGAGCATCCTGCCCCTCGTGGCCTATGCGGCGTTCGGCACCGGCATGACGCTCGCGGTGGGCCCGGTCGCGGTGGTGTCGCTCATGACGGCGAGCGCCTTGCAGCCGCTCGCAGCGGCCGGTTCGCCCGAGTACGCCGCGCTCGCCGTGCAGCTCGCGCTGCTCTCCGGCCTGATGCTGGTGGTCTTCGGCGCGCTCAGGCTCGGTTTCATCGCGCAGTTCCTGAGCCAGCCGGTCGTGGCCGGCTTCATCTCCGGCTCCGCGATCCTCATCGTGCTCAGCCAGGCGAAACATATTTTCGGGCTCGGCGTGCCGGGCGGCAGCGCGCTGCAAACGCTTCGCGGCCTGATCGAGGCGCTGCCGCGGCTCAACCCGGCGACTACCGCGATCGGCGTTGTCACCATCGCTTTCCTCGTGCTGGCGCGCGCCTACATTCCCGGCCTTCTCGGCAAGCTTGCGCCCATGGCGGCGATCGTGGTGACGACTGCCATCGCCGCCGCCTGGCACCTCGATACCACCGCCGGGGTGAGCGTCGTCGGAGCGATTCCGCAAGGGCTGCCGGACATCGGCTTGCCGATCCCGGGCTGGCGCGCAGTTTCCGAGCTGTGGCTGCCCGCGCTGCTGATCTCGCTGGTGGGTTTCGTGGAAAGCGTCTCGGTGGCGCGCTCCCTCGGCGCGAAGCGCGGCGAACGCGTGGCGCCGGACAAGGAGCTCCTGGGGCTGGGCGCCGCCAACCTCGCCGCCGCGGCCTCGGGCGGCTTCCCGGTCACCGGCGGCTTTGCGCGTTCGGTGGTGAACTTCGCCGCCGGCGCGAACACGCCGCTCGCCGGCGTCGCTTCGGCGGCGCTCATGGCCGGCGTGCTCGCAGGCCTGACCGGCTGGTTCCACAGCCTGCCGCAGGCGGTTCTCGCGGCCACCATCGTGGTCGCGGTCAGCTCGCTCTTCGATTGGAGCGCGTTGAAGGAGACCTGGCGCTACGACCGCGGCGACGCGGCCGCCTTTCTCGCCACCCTGGCGGGCGTCGTGGTGCTGGGGGTCGAGCAGGGCGTCATCGCGGGCGTCGCGCTCTCGCTCGGCATGATCGTGTGGCGCGCCAGCCGCCCGCACATGGCGGTGGTCGGGCGCATTCCCGGCACCGAGCACTTCCGCAACGTCGAGCGCCATGAGGTGCAGACCCTCCCCGGCCTGATCGCGCTGCGCGTTGACGAGTCGCTGTTCTTCGGCAACGCCGCCGCGGTGCGCGAGCGCATCGAACGCCTCGTCGCGGCGCAGCCCGAGGCGAGGCGCGTGCTGCTCATTCTTTCCGCGGTGAACCACATCGACGCGACGGCGCTCGGCATGCTCGCCGAGATCGAGCGGGGGCTCGCGGCGCGCGGCGTCGCGCTCTGCCTCGCCGAGGTCAAGGGACCGGTCATGGACCGCCTGGCGCGCACGGATTTCGGCGCGCGCATCAGGGACCGCGTTTTCCTCAGCACGCATCAGGCGTTCGCAGCCTCTTGAAGCGGCCGATCCAGCTCGCCGGAAAATATTGTTACCGGGTGTAAGCGCCGCCGTTGTGCGGTGCGTCGTTGACAATATGCGCATATGCGCATATAAAGCTCGGCGATGGACGAGCTCGACCCGGTGTTCAACACGGTGGCAGGCTACTTCGGCGTGCTCGCCGAGCCCACGCGCCTCAAGATCATGCACGCGCTGTGCCTCGGCGAGAAGACCGTGAACCAGGTGGTCGAGGAAACCGGGGCGACCCAGACCAACGTCTCGCGCCATCTAGCGCTCATGCACCGCCATGGAGTGGTCACCCGGCGCAAGGAAGGCACCCAGGTGTTCTACAACGTAGCCGACCCGACGATGGTGGAGTTGTGCCGCTCGGTGTGCAACCGGATCGCGATCACCATCGATGAGCGCCGGCCGCTGAGGAAGCAGATGCAGAAGTTTCTTCCCGCCCCGAAGAAGCGGGCCGCGTGAAGGGCGTCGGCAGGGTCGTGCCGGCGCCCGAGGCGCCGCGGCGCAGTTTCCTGCGCAATGCGCTTGCCGTTGCGGGGGGCGCGGCCTTCGCCGGCGCGGCACGGGCGGGAGATCCCGCGATCCTCAAGCTGCCGCCGCATTCCACCGGCCTCGGCCAGCCGGTCGCCGCGCGCGGCTACGGCCTGCCCTCGGTGCACGAGAAGAACCTGCGGCGCCGCGAAAGCCCCGGGCTCACGCGGGTGTCGCAGGCATCGGTTTCCTTTACGCCGCTGCAAGGCCTGTTCGGCATCGTCACCCCGGCCGGGCTGCACTTCGAACGGCATCACCAAGGGTGGTGGGACATCGACCCGACCCAGCATCGCCTGATGGTGATGGGCCTGGTGCGCCGGCCCAAGGTCTACACGATGGACGACCTGATGCGGCTGCCCTCGGTGTCGCGCATCCATTTCCTCGAATGCGGAGCGAACTCCGGCATGGAGTGGGCCAACGTCGCGGTGCCCACCGTGCAGTACTCGCACGGCATGCTCGCCTGCAGCGAGTTCACCGGCGTGCGCCTCTCGACCCTGCTCGAGGACTGCGGCTTCGATGCGAAGAAAGGCAAGTACGTCCTGGCCGAAGGCGCCGACGGCTCGGGCCTTGCGCGCACCATCGCGATGGAGCGCGCGCTCGACGACGCGATCGTCGCCTGGGGCCAGAACGGCGAGATGCTGCGCCCCGAGAACGGCTATCCCCTGCGCCTGGTCGTGCCCGGCGTGCAGGGCGTGTCGTGGGTGAAATGGCTGCGCCGCCTCGAAGTGGGCGACCAGCCGTGGTACACGCGCGAGGAAGTGCTGCACTACGTCGACCTGATGCCCGACGGCGTGCACCGGCAATTCACCTCGATCCAGGAATGCAAGTCGGTGATCACCGCGCCTTCCGGCGGACAGGCGCTCCTCGACCGCGGCTACTACAACGTCAGCGGGCTCGCCTGGTCGGGGCGCGGCCGCATCAAGCGCGTCGATGTCTCCTTCGACGGCGGGCGCAACTGGAAGACGGCGCGGCTGGAAGCGCCGGTGCTGCCCAAGGCGCTGACGCGCTTCAACATCGACTGGGTATGGGACGGCCGCCCCGCGATCCTCGAGAGCCGCGCCATCGACGAGACCGGCTACGTGCAGCCGCGCATCGCCGAGCTGCGCGCGGTGCGCGGCACGCGCTCCATCTATCACAACAACGCGATCAAGTCGTGGCGGATCGCGGCGAGCGGTGAAGTGAGCAATGTTCAGGTCGATTAGCTTGTTCCTGCTTCTCGCCTGGGTTTCGCTCGCGGGGGCGTTTCCCGGGGTGGGCCGACAGGCGACCGACGAAGAAATCCGCGCCTGGGACATCGACGTGCGGCCGGACTTCAAGGGCCTGCCGCGCGGCTCGGGCAGCGTGAAGAAGGGCGAGGAAGTCTGGGAAGCGAAGTGCGCGTCCTGCCACGGCAGCTTCGGCGAGTCGAACCAGGTGTTCCCGCCGATCGCCGGCGGCGTGACGCGCGAGGACATCGAGCGCGGCCGCGTCGCGGCGCTCGCGCGCGCCGGCGAGCAGCGCACCACGCTGATGAAGCTCTCGCAGATCTCGACGCTATGGGACTACGTCAACCGCGCCATGCCCTGGAACGCGCCCAAGACGCTCTCGGTCGAGGAGGTCTACGCCGTGACGGCGTATATGCTCAGCTTCGACAAGATCGTGCCCGAGGACTTCGTGCTGTCGGACGCGAACATCGCCGAGGTGCAGAAGCGCCTGCCGAACCGCGACGGCATGACGCGCGCGCGCGGCCTGTGGGACGTGAACGGCAAGCCGGACGTCAAAGCGCAGGCCTGCATGAAGGACTGCCCGGTCCAGGGGCGGATCACCTCGGAGCTGCCCGAGCACGCGCGCGGCAGCCACGGCGACCTCGCCGAGCAGACCCGCAAGATCGGTCCCGGGCGCGGCATCGCAGCCGTCGCCGTCATTCAACAGGATTCCGCCAAGAAGCTTGCGGAACGCAGCGGCTGCCTCGCGTGTCACGCCGCTTCGGCGCGCCTGATCGGGCCGTCGCTGGAGGAGATCGCGGCCAAGTACCGCAAGGACAAAGGCGCCGAGGCGCACCTGGTCGCCAAGGTGCGGGAAGGCGGTCAAGGCGTCTGGGGCGCGGTGCCGATGCCGCCGCACCCGCAGCTGCAGGATGGCGAGTTGCGCACGCTGGTGCGCTGGGTTCTGACCAGTCAATAGAGGAGGGAGCATGAATGATTCGCGAAGGAAAGCGCTGAAGACCGTTGCCGCCCTTGCCGCCGCCGGGGTGGTGCCGGCGGCATGGACGGCCGAGGGGAACAAGGCCGCGTTCGACGTGAAGACCCTGCCGGAGGCGCTGCGCGCGCTCGGCGCCCAGTTGCCGGCGAGCTCGGAGGCGATCCGCATCAAGGCGCCCGACATCGCCGAAAACGGCGCGGTGGTGCCCGTGGCCATCGAAAGCGAGCTGCCGGGCACCCAGTCGATCGCCCTGCTCATCGAGAAGAATCCGCAACCGCTCGCGGCGAGCTTCGACATTCCCGAAGGCACCGAGCCGTCGGTCTCGACCCGCGTGAAGATGGGCGAGAGCTCCCGCGTGTACGCGCTGGTCAAGGCCGACGGCAAGTTCCACGTCGCGAACAAGGAAATCAAGATCACCCTCGGCGGCTGCGGCGGCTGAGCACAAAGGAGAAAGACATGGCAGATCCGATGCGTATCCGCGCCTCCGCCAGGGACGGCATGGTCAACGTCAAGGTGCTCATGGCGCACGAGATGGAAACAGGCCAGCGCAAGGACGCGTCCGGCAAGGTGGTGCCGGCGCACTTCATCCGCAACGTCAGCGCCACGCACCAGGGCAGGACGGTGCTCTCGGCGCAGTGGGGCCCGGCGGTGGCGAAGAACCCGTTCCTGGAGTTCAACTTCAAGGGCGGCCAGAAGGGCGACAAGATCGCCGTTTCCTGGGAAGACAACAAGGGGGAGAAAAGGACAGATGAGGCGGCGATCAACTAGGGTCTTCATACTGACGGCGTCGCTCGTCTCCGGCGCTGCACTGGCGCAGTCGGCCGTGGACGAGATCGCGAAATACCGCGAGGCGCTCGCGGCCGGCAACCCGGCGGAGCTGTGGGAAGCGCGCGGCGAGGACTTGTGGAAGCAGAAGCGCGGGCCGAAAAACGGGTCACTCGAGGCCTGCGACCTAGGCAAGGGTCCCGGCGTGGTGAAGGGCGCGTACGCGGAGCTGCCGCGCTACTTCGCCGACGCGGACCGCGTCATGGACCTCGAGACGCGGCTCGTCCATTGCATGGTGACCCTGCAGGGCATGAAGGAAGCCGAGGTGACGGCGCGCCCGTACGGCGCCGGCAATCGCCGCTCGGACTTCGAGGCGCTCGCGGCGTACATCGCCGCGGAATCGCGCTCCGTGCCGATGAAGGTGCCGATGTCGCATCCGAAAGAGCGCGTAGCGGCGGCGATCGGCGAGAAGATCTTCTACTTCCGCGGCGGCCCGCACGACTTCGCCTGCGCCACCTGCCACAGCGAGAACGGCAAGCGCATCCGCCTGCAGGACCTGCCGAACCTCACCGAGCGCAAGGACGCGCAGCGCGGCTACACGACCTGGCCGGCGTATCGCGTCTCGCAGGGCGAGTTGCGCACCATGCAGTGGCGGTTGTACGACTGCTTCCGGCAGCAGCGCTTCCCGGAGCTCAAGTTCGGCTCGGAAGCCTCCGTCGCGCTGACTTCCTTTCTGGCCCACAACGCGCAGGACGGCGTCTACGCCGGCCCGGCCATCAAGCGATAGGAGCCCGCCATGAAAAAAGCCATTACCCTCGCGCTGCTCCTCGCAGGCTGCGCCGCGGCTCCCAGCGAAGAAGACCTGACCGCCCGGACGTTGAAAGTCATGCAGGCCTCGTTCAAGGAGCACGGCCAGGCGAAGCTCGACCGCCTCGACCAGGACGAGACGCAAAGGGCTTGCAGTACCGCAAATCCTTCCAGGGAGAGCGTTGCAAGGGTCGAGAAAGTCAACAGCGCGGCGCTGCGCTACCCGGTCGACGGGAAACTGACGGGCGACTGGCGCGAAGGCGAGAAGATCGCTCAAAGCGGCGTCGGCAAGCAGTTCTCCGACGATCCGAAACGGCCCTCGGGCGCCAACTGCTACGCCTGCCACCAGCTCTCCAAGCAGGAGATCTCGTTCGGCACCATCGGGCCGAGCCTCTACAACTACGGCAAGACCCGCGGCGCGAGCGAGGCGGTCCAGCGCTATACCTACGGCAAGATCTACAACCCGCAGGCTTTCACCGCCTGCTCGAACATGCCGCGCTTCGGCCATAACGGCATCCTCACCGAGCAGCAGGTGAAGCATCTGGTGGGATTGCTGCTCGATCCGGCCTCCCCCGTCAATCAGTGAACAGGCGGGAGTTTCTCGGCGTAATCGCCGCCGCGGCGGCATGCGGCGCGCGCCGAACGTGCCGAAGCTCGTCGGCGTAGCGGAAAATCCCGGATGGGCCTGAAAGCTTTTCTTTCCCTCCTGTTCTTTTCCGAGACCGGCCTGCCGTCCGTCGCGAACCGCGAGCATACGTCCGATGCGGGATTCGTCATCGCGAGCGAGGGTGTCGTGGTGTTCGACACGCTCGGCAAAGGCCGTCCGCGTCGCCGTTGAAGACGTCGATGTTACGCATGAGCGGCTTCCGATCCCGTGAGCCGGGCTGCGATCTCGCCGATCGCTTTCTGCAGGCGGGTCTCGTCCGATTCCGAATCGACCGGGACGGCATGCGCGAGTTCGTCGGCGCCGAGCGGTTCCTGAGTCGCGATCTGGTTCTCCAGGACCTCGATGCCCGCCTCCGAGGCGTCGTTTCCCGCCGCCTCGCGTTGCGCGACGCGGCGGCGCAGCCGCCGCCTCCGAAGCCCGGCACCAGACGATCAGGAACCGCGCTTCGAGCTCGGCGGCGAGTCCGCGGAACTCTTCGCGCTCCGCGCGCCGCAGGAACGCCGCATCCACGATGGCGGTGCGGCCCGACTCGACGATGTCCCTGACCGCCTGCTTCAGCCTGTCGTAGGTGAGACGCGTCGTTTCCGGGGCGTAGATGCCCGCGTAGGGCGCCGCGTGGGTGCGCGCCTGCGCGGCGAGCCCGTGCAGGCGCTTGCGCTCCACGTCCGAGCGCACGCGCACAGCGCCGATGCGCTCGAGGACCGCCTGCGCGATGGTGGTCTTGCCCGAGCCCGCGAGCCCGTGCATCAGCACGAGCGCGGGCCGGGCGGGAAGCGCGAGCGATTCGGCGAGCGCGAGGTAGCCCCGGTACCGCCGGTCTGACGAAATGCGCACCGCGTCCTCCGATCCTGGCTGGTGCGCGCGAACGCAGGCGATCTTCGCCCGAACCACGGCGCGGTAGACCAGGTAGTAGCGCAGCACCCGCACCCCGGCGTAATCGCCCGTCGTCTCGAAATAGGCGTTCAGGAAGCGCCACGCCGCAGCCTCCAGTCCGTGCTCGAGCAGGTCCATCGCGAGGAAGGCGACTTCGCTCGCCACGTCGATCCAGCGCAGCTCCGGATCGAACTCGATGCAATCGAAGGGCAGCGGCCGCCCTTCGAGAAACACGATGTTCCGCAGATGCAGGTCGCCGTGGCACTCGCGCACGAAACCGCCGCGCTTGCGCCCGGCGAAGACTTCGCGCAGCCGCGAACCCTCGCTTTCGGTCCAGGCGCGCAGACGCTCGAGTCGCGCCGCGTCGCCCGGATCCGCGTCGAGCTTGCGAAGCTGCCCGAAGTTGGCGAGCGCCGGCGCCGCGACATGCTCCGGCGCGCCGAACGCGCTTCCCTCCGGCGCCGCCGGAATGACGGCGTGGAACGCCGCCATCGCGGCGGCGATCGCGTCGATCTGGTGGGCGCCCAGCTCGCCGCGCTTTGCCGCGCTGTCGGCCAGCGCTTCCTGGGGGAGGCGCCGCATCTTGAGCGCGTACTCGATTGGCTCGCCCGTTCCGCCTAGCCGCGGACCGGCGGCACCGGCTGTGATCGGCACGACTCCCAGGTAAAGCTCGGGTGCGGTCCGCCGATTGAGCCGCAGCTCCTCTTCGCAGTAGAAGCGGCGCGCCTGCAGCGTGCTGAAGTCGAGGAAGCCGAGATCGACGGGCTTCTTGACCTTGTAGGCGTACTCGCCCGCGAGGAACACCCACGAGATATGCGTCTCGATCAGCTCGACCGGTTCAGCGGGGTGCGGATAGCAGGCCGGATCGCGCAAAGCGGCGATCGCTTCCGGGGCGGATGTGGATTTCATGAATCGATGCCTCTTCACCCCGATAGGCTAGTGCGCGATTGCGAAGGGGCGGTTGATCCACGTCAAACCTCCCTACGCACCCTCGTTCACACTGTCAAATATCGTCGTGGATTTCCAAACGCGCGGCCGCTCAGTGATCGCTTCATCGCCCTTGATACCCTTGCACGGCTTGTCCAGCGCCGAAGCCAGCCGGCGTCGTGCGGAAGAAGGCCCCAACAGCCTTCCCGCCGCAAAGCGCCCCGGCCTGACGGGCCTCGTGCTCGAGGTGTTGCGCGAGCCGATGTTCCTTCTGCTGTGCGCGGCCTCCGGAATCTATCTGCTGATCGGCGATGTCGCTGAGGCGCTGATCCTCGCGGCTTCGATTGTCGTCGTCATCGCCATCACCGTCGTTCAGAGGATGAAGACCGAGCATGCGCTCGAGGCCCTGCGCGATCTGTCGAGCCCCCGCGCGCTCGTGATACGCGACGGCAGCCAAAGCCGCATCGCGGGGACGGAAGTGGTGCGCGGCGACGTGCTGGTTCTCTCGGAGGGCGACCGCGTCGCCGCGGACGCGCATCTCCTTGCTGCGAACGACCTGATGGTGGACGAGTCGCTGCTCACCGGCGAGTCGCTTCCCGCGCAAAAGCACCTGCCCGCGGAAGGCGTGCCGGCGCGGGCGAGCAAGGTGTTTTCCGGCACGCTGGTGGTGAAGGGACACGGCTATGCCGAAGTCGTCGCCACCGGCCCGCGCAGCGAGCTCGGCCGGATCGGCCGGGCCCTCGCCGAGATCGCGCCCGAGAGGACCCGGCTCGAGCGCGAGACGGCGAGGATCGTCAAGCTCGTGGCCGCGTTCGCCGTGGGCTTGAGCGCGCTGGTCGCTTTGCTGCATGTGGCGCTGCGCGACGGCTGGGTGGAGAGCGTTCTCGCCGGGCTCAC